>QMMS01000188.1 GCA_003647375.1 Deltaproteobacteria bacterium | reverse complement strand
TCGTTTCGGTCAATAATATACCGGGCGATGGCACGCAGTGGATCTGCCTTGTTATCAAAATATTGCAACGCTTTCAAGGAGGTTTGAACAAGATTTTCAGCATATGCCGTGGCATTTTTTAAACCCATGAGTCCCGGAAAGGTGTTTTTCCCTCTATCCGTATCGGTTCCGACTGCTTTTCCAAGTTTTTCGGGATCTCCTGAAACATTCAATATGTCGTCGGTGACCTGAAATGCCAGACCGATGTGCCTGGCATAGGAACGCAGGGAATCCATTTTTTCCTGGTCGGCATTTCCAAACAGTGCTCCGACAACAATAGAGGCTTCAATGAGGGCACCGGTTTTGAGCGAATGCATTTTAATGAGTGCATCGAGGTCTAATTCGTCACCCTCGGCACAGATATCCTGTATCTGACCCTGGACCATGCCCTGGTATCCTGCAGCCGTTGCCGTCACGTGAATAATCTTCAGTTGTCGGGACATGTTTTTTGGGGTGCTGTTTTGCGTTGAAGAAAGAATTTCAAAGGCGAGGGTTAACAGGGCGTCGCCGGCCAGTATGGCGGTGGCTTCATCATATTGAATATGGGATGTGGGCTTGCCGCGACGGAGGGTGTCGTTGTCCATGGCAGGCAGATCGTCATGTATCAATGAATAGGTGTGAATCATTTCGATGGCACAGGCAACCGGTAGTACATCTGATGCTCGGGCATGGGTGGCTTCGGCAGCGGCTATGGTCAGAATAGGGCGGATTCTTTTTCCGCCGGCCGATATTGAATACAGCATGGCCTGTACAACACGGCTGGAATTATCAGGTACTTTCAATAACTCGATAATTTTATTGTTTACAATATCTTGATATAACTTTAAATATTTCTTTAAATCAATCATCGTGTCAATCGTCTGTGGGAAAGGGTTTTTCTGACAGAGTGCCGTCCGTTTCACGAATAAGCACGGAGATTTTTTTTTCGGTTTCATCCAGCATTTTGGAACAGCGCTTGGAAAGGCTAATCCCTTCTTCGAAACGATGAATGGCCTTTTCGAGGGGCAAATCACCCGATTCGAGTTCCTGAACGATTTCCTCTAGCTGTTGGATGGATTTTTCAAATGTCTGTTTGGGCATTGGATTACTCCTTGAAATAGCTAATTGTAGATGGGTGGTACATATAGGCTATTAGGCTGTAGGTCATTAGACTGTAGGTGGCTAATAGCCTAACAGTCTACAGTCTATCAGCCTATGGTTTGTTGTTCTTCGTAACATTAGCTTCCAGTGAACCGATTCCAAGAAGGATCTGCAAACGATCTCCAGTTGCGACACTTTCGGCATCCCGGATCACCTGAGCACCGGGGATGGATCGGGTAATACTGTAGCCTCTTTCAAGAATGGCCATGGGACTTAAGACTGACAGTTTGGATCGGTTTGCGTGGAGGTTACTGTTCTTGATCATTAAATTATTGTACATTGATGACAGAAGGTTATGATACAACTGCTCATGCTTTGATTTAAGGTAGGGCAGTCGGGCAGTTGGTGAAAATGTCTGCAATTTTTCCATCCGCCACCGGAGTCGCTCCCGACGTTGTCGAATATCCTGTCTGCATGCCCGGATACAGCGATTGGTTAAGTCATCTGTTCGGAGCCTTAGATCTTGAATTTTCTTTCGGGGATCGATAAGGCGCTTGGAGAACTCTTTAAGATACGTTTTCAGAAATCGAAGATAGTTCGAAAAAGTGGTCATCAGCTTTCTTTGGAGATCGATACACTGTTGTTCCAGATCGGTTTTCAACGGGGCCACAATTTCAGCTGCTGCCGATGGCGTTGGTACTCGCAAATCTGCTACAAAATCGGCCAATGTAAAATCGGTTTCATGTCCAACGGCTGAAATGATCGGTATTTTGGATGCAAATATTTCTCTGGCAAGACCTTCGGTATTAAATGGCTGCAAGTCTTCAAGAGATCCGCCACCCCGTGCCAGAATGGCCACATCGGCGTCACGACGTTCGTTCAGCAGCCGGATGGCGTCAATCAGCTCTTTTTCCGCATCATCGCCCTGTACCCTGGCAGGAATTATTTCAAGAGGAATGTTGGCAAAACGACGGTTTAAAACCCGAAGGATGTCGTGGATGACCGAGCCGGTTAATGACGTTATCACACTTATTTTATTTGGTAAAAATGGAATAGATAATTTATGCTCATCATTAAATAGCCCTTCGGAAGACAGTTTCTGTTTGAGTTGCTCAAACGCTACCTGCAATGCACCGACACCACTGGGTTCCATGTATTCCAGAATAATCTGGTAGGTACCTCTGGGCTCATACAGACTTATTCGCCCAATGCCGTTTATCTGCATGCCGTCCTCGGGTTCAAACTTTAAATGACTGTTTTGCCCGCGAAACATCACGGCATTGATCTGAGCTCGGGAATCCTTGAGAGAAAAATAGAAGTGGCCGGATACGGGAACGCGAAAATTGGAAATCTCACCCGTAATCCAGATAAAAGGGAATCGCGTTTCCAGCTGGGACTTAATCTGTAAAGTGAGCTCGGAAACCGTTAAAATATGTTTTTGGGCGGAGGGAGGCTGCATAGTCGAAGCTTCGCTTTAATTGGAATAATGGAATCATGCAATATTGGAATGATGGGTTTAAAAGGATATATGTCTCTTTGCTAAAGGCGAGCATTCCACTTTTAAAACCCAATTTACCAGCATTCCAATATTCCATGCTTATCCTTAACGTCTGATAAGGTATATTATGTAAACTTTAATATTGATAGAATATAGTCTCTGTTATTTATCATCGTTGTATTTGTAGAGCACTTCCCTCAGGGCCGGCACGATGTAAAGATCCTCGTGTGGCAGTGTACTGAGAAAAGCTGCCAGAACATCGATCTTTTTATGTACCGTCAAGTGCTTGTCCATGATAAAGTGCTTCTGGTCTTTCACGATACAGAAACCGGATTTTGCTTTGACAATCGTTTTCTTCAAATTCTGTTCGGATACGGATATCTTGAATTTATCCGCCAGTTCAATCAACTCATGGTATATTTGGTCCGGTTTCATCTTGAACCTATACGGCAACCCCACAATCGTTCAATTCAGGTTGAAATAACCCGATGGTGTATTATATTATTAAAACACAATACACAAAATACCAAACACCAAACACCAAACACCAAATACTAAAAAGGAGACTAACATGCAACCAGTTGCATTGTCAAAAACACAAGCCCAGGTACAGGTAAACACATTTCTTCGAAGCGTTTACAATTGGATGGCCATGGGTCTCGCCTTAACCGGGTTTGTTGCCTATTACGTGGCCAACACACCCTCAATACAACAGGTTATATTCGGAAATCGAATCATATTCTATGGCCTCATTATTGGTGAATTGGGGCTTGTCTTTTTCTTGAGTGCCAGGGTCCAAAAAATACAGGCCTCCACGGCAACGGCTCTATTTGTCCTGTACGCTGCTCTCAACGGTGCCACCCTTTCCATTATATTTCTTATATATACAGCGGCCTCCATTACATCCACTTTTTTCATTTGTGCAGCCACCTTTGTGGCTTTCAGCGTTTACGGCATGACCACCAAACGTGATTTGACATCCATGGGCGGTTTTATGACCATGGGCCTAATCGGAATCATTATTGCTTCCGTGGTGAACATATTCATCCAAAGTTCAGCCATGGGTATGGTCATCAGTTATGTCGGGGTACTGGTATTCGTGGGTTTAACCGCCTATGATACCCAGAAGCTGAAAACCATGGCTCTCACGCAACCGGCCGATGCCGGGGCCGGCGTCGTCAGAAAAGGTGCGATAATGGGTGCCTTGACTCTCTATCTCGATTTTATCAACCTGTTTTTGATGATGCTGCGGATTTTAGGCGACCGCAGATAAAATCGCTTCGCGATTTTATTTGACGCGGCTGCGCCGCTTTTTTTATGTGCCTATTTGAATTTTGATGATTTCCGTCAATTGGCCGCAAAAATGCGTGGCCTCAGTTTTGGTTGATGCTTCAACCATGATTCGGCACATGGGCTGGGTGCCGGAGTAGCGTATGAGCACCCTGCCGGTATCACCGAGCTGTTTTTCAATTATCGTGATCGCTTCGGGAAGTCCCTTGATATCGCTGATGGCAGGCTTGGCGTTTACAGTGACATTCATTAATATCTGGGGAAAAACCGTCATGACATTGGCAAGTTGTGAGGCGACCGTATTTTCGGAAACCAGCACACGCAGGAACTGAAGTGCGGCCAGTATACCGTCTCCGGTGGTATGCGCATCCAGAAAAATGATATGGCCTGAATCCTCTCCGCCGAGATGCGCACCGGATGCAACCATTTGTTCCATGACATAGCGATCGCCGACAGTCGTTTTCAGGTGGGTAACCTGCATATCAGATAATGCTTTGCCGAGTCCCATGTTGCTCATCACGGTGGTGACAACGGTCTGATTTTCCATCAGATGATGCTGATGATAAAATCGTGCAAAAATAGCGATGAGTTGATCGCCGGTGAGAATGTTGCCGGTTTCATCAACGGCAATCAGTCGATCTCCATCCCCATCAAATGCGAACCCGATGTCAGAACCGGACGCCAGAACTTTTTTTGCGAGAGTCTCAGGATACTGTGACCCACAGGCATCGTTGATATTGATGCCGTCCGGGGATGTGGACAGGGGGATGACCTCCACTCCCAGGCGAGAAAAGAGATTCGGAGCAATGGTGCTGGTAGCACCGTTCGAACAATCCAGGACAATTTTCATACCGCCGATTCGGGTTTTGATGTCCGGGGGCAGTGCGTTTAGAAGAAAATTGCTGTAAATCATACCGGCGTCGGACACTGGGAAAATCTTTCCGATGGCCTTATCTTCGATGACGGGTGGTTTTTTATGGTCATCGAGGATCCATAGTTCCATGTCATTTTCCAAAGCATCGCTGAGCTTGAATCCCCTGCTGTTGAAAAATTTGATTCCGTTATCATAAAACGGATTGTGGGATGCCGATACAACGATACCGGCATCGGCTGCCAGGTGGGTGGTGAGATGGGCAACACCCGGTGTGGGTAAAACGTCTGCCAGGTATGTATCCGCACCCTGGGAACATAGTCCGGATACCAGGGCGGATTCGATCATGCCGCCCGAAAGGCGGGTATCTCTTCCAATGACTATTTTGGGGTGTTTATGGGAGGTCTTGTCCCGGAAAAAGACAGCAGCTGTTTTCCCTATCCTCAATGCCATCTCAGGGGTCATGGGATATTGGTTGACCCTTCCCCGAATACCGTCTGTACCGAAAAGTGTACCCATAAAAAATCCTCCGGATTTTTTATCGTGCGGCTGTCGCCGCATTTTTGGTGTTTCGCTCTGCCGGAATCAGTCCGAGACTGAAGACAGAATAAAAGATGAACGTCGAACATCGAACATCCAACGTCGAATGAAAAGAAAAATTCAACACTGAATACACAAGCAGTTTTTACTCACGGTCATATACATGTTTCTTCATCTTTTCCATTCGAAATTCGATGTTGGACGTTCGATGTTCGATGTTCATTCGTTTCCCAGCCTCCTGTTTTCGCGAAAACTAGGCAGAATTTTCAACACCTCTGAAAGCGTTTTATCCACAATTCCCTGGAGCCAGTCGCTTCCCATCTGTTTGGATTCGGGGTCGAGGGATTGGACTGCCTTGATATAATTCTTGTCATTATCCTGTGAGGCATTTGCCGCCCGGTTCAAAAACCTGTCCCGCAGGGCCGTGTCTCCCGGATATGCTCGCATGGAAAGCAGACATTCGTTGACAGCGCTCTGATTTGCAAACAATTCTTTTTGCTGAACCAAAATTTTAGCACCAGCGTCTATATTGTAAATATTTTTATATTTATGAATGGATAGGGGCATTTTAGCGAGTACTTGATCGAAGCGCTGGATTCGCTCCTGTATGATTAATTGCAATTTCTCTATAACTGCTATCTGGAGCGTGTCCGGGAAATTATCTGAAATAAAAAGAGATCGCACATGTTGATACCAATGCAGGAGGGCGATGAGGTTTCCAATATAAAGGCTGTTGTTGACCACGATGCGTTTGATGCCCCGGTAGAGTCCTGGAACAAAAGGTACATTGCCTCCCTTCCCGGCACCTTCGAAGAGCATTCTCCCGGGTTTGGTTACATCTTTGCGAAATATGGTACCCGCTACAATGATCGTCCCGAAAGCCAGACGGCTGGGTCCCACCAGACCGCCCTGCCCTCCCAGAAAAATCGGCAATTGATCGAGCATAACCCCCATAGGCACATCACCCACAAGCGAGGGTGTTGCCTTGTCCTGGTTGGGAGTAAAATTGAAATGAATATAAGCGCTGCCAACCTCACTGTGATCTTTTCTACTGGTGCCGCCCGCCATGAGGCAGTCACAGAAATTGATCAGACTGCCAAGGGTCACGAAAGGAAACAGAATGGTTTGTTTGAGACCTACGGTATGGGCAATGTTGGCTTCTTCTTCAAAAATACACCCTTCCCGGACATGGGATCCGCTTCCTGCACTGGCTTTTTCCAGAAAAACAGACTCTTTGAAAAAGCCCCCTTTGAGCGTGACGCGTGGGCCGACCTGGCAGTCCTGGATGGTAACCGGGGATTCATATCCTATTTGCGACTGTCCCATGATAAGGGTCGATTTCCCAAACAGGCGGCATCCGGAATGGATAATGACCCGATCATGGGATATGTTTTCGACCTTGACATCCTCGCCGATTTCAACACTCTCAGGGTTGGGAATAGCCACGCCTTTTTGTATCAACTGATCGATTTTCTGTTGATTGGAATTCATAAACCCTCTATCGATCTTATCGCGCATCGATAAGAGTATTGGATCAAAATCGTGAATGCCATCCTCTTCCAATTTCTCAAAGGTTTGCTTCATTTTGTGTCGTGCATCTATGTAAAAATGAAAGGAAAACTGGATATACTCATAGGTGAGCCGGGTTTTTTCGGCGATACCCTTTGGCGTCAGGATATATTTAACACGGTTTTTGGGTATGGTGGTTACCTTGTAAAACCCTTTTTTAGCCAGGCGTTTTAAAAGGGAGTTTACCAATCCCAGAGAAATATTGAGGCGCTTTGCCAGGTAGCGCTGGCTCAATCGGGAATTTTTCTCGATTTCCTCAAGAATTTTAAGGGTTCGGATGTCTTGGTGATCCATCAATACGTTTGTACCCTTCTGGGTTATTTTTGTGCCAGTTCCAGGCATGTTCGATGATCACATCGAGTTCGGCATATTTAGGTTTCCAACCAAGTTCATCCATTGCCTTCCGGCTGGATCCGATGAGAACCGCAGGATCTCCGGAACGCCGATCCGATATCTCGAACGGAATCAGCTTCCCGGTTATTTTTTTGGCTGTTTCAATCACTTCCAACACAGAGTATCCATCCCCATTTCCTAAATTGTAGCTTTCTCCTGGATATCCGTCTAAAAGTCTCTCCAGGGCAAGCAGGTGTGCTGATGCAAGATCGTTGATGTGAATGTAGTCCCTGATGCACGTGCCGTCCTTAGTGGCATAATCATTGCCGAACACCTTGATATCTTGTTTTCTTCCAAGTGCCGCCTGCAGCACCAGTGGAATGAGATGGGTTTCAGGCCGGTGGTCTTCGCCAAGCTCTCCATCGGGGTCGGCTCCGGCGGCATTGAAATATCTGAGCGCCACAGATGATAGTCCATACGCATCGCTGAAGTCATTAATAATCTGTTCCACCATCAATTTGGTTCTCCCATAGGGGTTGATGGGGTTTTGTGGATGCTTTTCACTGATGGGTATCTCTATCGGTTCACCGTAAGTTGCACTAGACGATGAGAATATAAATATTTTTACATTGGTTTCGATCATGGATTGAAGCAGAGAAATGGTTGCGGCAACGTTGTTTTGATAATAAATAGCTGGGTTGTTTACTGATTCGCCCACATAGCAAAAGGCTGCAAAATGCATTACCGCAGCAATAGAGTGCTGCTCAAGTATTTGTTTCAGCATCACAGAATCGTCCAGCGAACCATTGACAAAGGTTCCCCACTTGACTGCTTCTCGATGGCCGGTTATGAGGCTGTCTAACACGATCGGTTGGTATCCTGATTGTGCAAGGCGCTTGCACATGTGAGATCCAATGTAGCCGGCACCGCCGATAACAAGAATATTTTTCATCAAAAACAGGTCCTCCATTTTGTATTTTCAAAGGTCTCTCATCTATAAACCTGCTTACGGTGACCAATTGTCAGAACCAGGATAACCACGTTTTCGTCCTGGATGTCACACAATACCCGATAGTTTCCGATTCGGTATCGCCAAAAGCCGGAGTGGTCACCCTTCAGCGGTTCTCCAAAGTGCCGGGGGTTTTTGCATCCTTCTATCCGGTCGTAGAGCCAGTCGAGAATACGTGCTTGGACAGGCCGATCCAGTTTTCGCAATTGCCGTTCAGCAACGTTGCTGATATCAACTGTCCAAGCCAAGCTCTTCTCTCAATTGTTTCAGTGGTTTGTGCCCAAGCATTTGTGATTGGGCTTGTTTGGCCAGTTCCAAATCCTCATTGTCATCTAAGTATTGTAGGATCGCTTCCCGTACGACTGAACTGCGGTTGCTGCCGCGGCTTTTGGCGAGCAGATCCAAACTCCGTTCTATTTCTTTATCTAATCGGATTGCAAACATTGGGTGCCTTCTCCTTTTATAGGTGCAATACAATGTATAACGCCGATGGTAAAATGTCAAAACAAATCGGGATTATAACCCAAAAGAAGGTTGGTGATATCGCGGATGGATAATCCCTGTGCGAACGTGAAAAACTCGCTCCCAAGAGACCGTAATACCGAACAGGGCCATATCTTAAAAATGAATTTTGTTTTTGAATACGGGATGCGTTTATCTGGTTATATTTACAAACTGTTCGGCATAACGGGCTCTATGGACCTCAGACAGTTTCACTTTCTCACAGAGATCACCCATCCGCTTTCGGGGTTATCTTTTTGCCGCTTTAAATCGGAAGTTACTTCGGTGTCTG
>QMMS01000187.1 GCA_003647375.1 Deltaproteobacteria bacterium | reverse complement strand
ACTTGCCACGATCCAATGCCGTGACTTTTCCTAAACGCTCACCACCCTGGCTCTTTACCAACGCAGCTTTAGGTAGTTTGAAGCCTGCTCCTGCAAGCCGGCTCCGAGGGGCCAAACAACCCGCTGCGCAGTCCACTTTGCCTGAAGCGGTAGGCTTTTAGCTGTAAAAGTCAAAATCTTACCAAACAGATCGCCCGCTCGGTTTAGCTGTCCTAACCTATACTTGAATTGACAAGACTGATATTAAGGTCAGGACTTCGCTTGACACTATGGTATCACAAGTTTTCAGAAACCCTCTGCACCGTTGATAAGTTGGACATCTGAAATGCGGCAATAATAAAGCAGGGCCGTAATTGACCCTGCTTAGCTTTGTCATTCAATCATTGTTGAAATAAAACATCCCCCACCGCCATCGCCGCCGCCGCCACCATCATTATCGACATTAATAGTAACAGCGGCAGTAAAAGTACCACTTTCATCAGTTACAGAATACCACCAGCCTGACATGGCCAAACCATTTGTGTTACCCCAAAATCCAAATTCCTCGTCATTTGGACCATCGCCATCGCCTTGAAAATACCCGTCAGGGTTCAGCCAAACGCGATTAAAAGGATAATCAGTACCATCCATTGTCACTGATCCGGTGATATCGCCATTGATTTCACCATTTGATTTGATTCTGATGACTAAATCGTCTGAGTTATCTCCAATATAAGTACCCTTATAGGTTCCTATATATTGGTCAACATAGGCGCCTGAAGTGATTTTACTGCCAATTAAATTTCCTAAATCAGCTGAGTCGGTATCAGACCACGTTCCCGTAACAGACCCATCAGAAGAATCGATTGCAATGTCGATCTGGTAGGCAAAGTTTAATGTGGATGCGATAGAATAATTTCCGATCGTGCCTGCATCACCTTCATAGTTTGGCGTTTCTGCATCACCTTGGTCGATATCTGTCGAATAACACCAAAAAAAGGTGCCTTGATTTATATCAATACCAATCATCCAAGCACCATTATCATCGCCCGAGTATGTACCTGAATAAAAGCCGTTATAATCTTCTTGGGCGCACCATGAATTTGAAGTCATAGCGAAAAAGATGAGGGATAAGTATAAGATGCTCCGAGCAATTCTGCTCCCACTTTTAACCAACATGAGCATTTCTCCTTTCAATTTGAGGTTTGCTTTTGATAGCGTGGGAAAAAGATATAGAGATTAAAAAAGGGGTAGCATTTTTGGAGATTGGTTTCAACTGTAATAAATGGAGATAAGACGTGCTTTTGAGCACACGAAAATAACTGTTTCCGATGTATGTTATCACCACCTGCTGCCACGAACACTCTATTGCTGATAACATTTTTCTTATAAAAATGTAAAATTGAAAAAACCATATTGGAAAAAATCAATCTTTGAAGATTAGAAATAGCAATATCATTGTTTCCGCAACCGGTGCCGACAAAGATTAGATCAAAATCGGAGATCGCGACCAGGCAATGATTATGATTTAATCTTTTTTCATTAAAATCAAAAGTTTATTTCAAGTCACAACATAATGGGCGGCAGTTTCGGGCATTGATTACTTTATGGAGTTGTGAAAACGATTTTAGTCAGGTCAAAATTTGGGACGATGATCAGAACCACCATGGCAACGGCACCAGTACTTGTCCCCTTTGAACCGGATCAGCTACCATCTGGTTGACTGTCTCCTGCATCCTGTGCCAAACAGTCCATGAGCCGTTGCATGTCCTCTGGAATAGGTGCAGTAAATGACATGGACCGCCTTTCAACAGGATGGGTGAAACGTAGATGCCTCGCGTGCAGCATTTGCCTCTTGGCAGACTTCAGCAATGTTTCCAGGGGCGTGTCATTTCGCTTTTTCTTGCCGCGCTTTCCGTATGTATATATACCGTCACCAACAATCGGATGATGCATGGATGTGCAATGCACCCGGATCTGATGCGTTCGACCGGTTTTCAGTTCCAGCTCCAACAGCGTTGCAGCTGCATAGCGTACCTTTACTCGCCAGAGCGTTTCGGCGTCACGCCCTTTAGCACTGACGGTGGACATCTTTTTCCGGTCTACGGGGTGCCGGCCGATGGGAAGCGAAATATTGCCGGATTCAGGCCCTAAAACACCATGAACCAATGCCAGATATGTTTTCTGAACCTTTCGATTCTTGAACTGCTGACTCAGGTTATCGAGAGTTAACCGGTTCTTGGCCACCACGATGGTTCCCGTAGTGTCTTTATCGAGCCTGTGAACGATCCCGGGCCTCAGTTCTGCTTTGATGCCCCCAAGTTCGGGACAATGATACAGGAGCCCATTGACCAGAGTGCCGGTATCATTCCCGGGCGCAGGATGAACCACCAAGCCTGCGGATTTATCGATGACGATGAGGTGCCTGTCTTCAAACAGGATGTTCAGGGGTATGGCTTCCGGTATAAGGGAAGGGGGTTCATACACCGGGATGCAGCCTTGAATTTTTTCTCCGGACTTGACGCGGTAACCTGGTTTTTTTGTATTGTTTTGAATCGTGATATGGCCGTCCTGAATGAGCGTGGCGGCAAAAGACCTGGAACAATCTGAGCGATATAAAGAAACGACCCGATCAAACCGTTGGCCGGCATCAGAGGAACCGACTGTAATGACGAATTCACCTGGAGGGGACATCATGTGGATGGGAATTACTCTTCTTCGGGTATGAACAAAGATTCAATTTCGGAGACGATGACCTCCTCTTCTGTGTTTCTGGCCGTGGACAGTTCCTTAACCAGAAGGCCCTGGGCTGTATCGTAGAGCTTTCTTTCACCAAAAGAGAGATCTTTTGTCAGTCGCAGTATGGAGAGATCCCGGAACACTTCCGCAACTTCATACAGAGAGCCTGTTTTAATTTTATCCATATATTCCCGATATCTGCGATTCCAGGTCTGGTTATCGATAGTGGATTCCTGCCTGGTTTTCATGACCTCGATGATCTTGGGAATTTCCTCCTCACTGATCACTTCCCGCAACCCCACAGAAACGACATTCCAGGTAGGAATCATGATCACCATGCCATTCTCGACGATTTTCATGATATAAAAGTCGTGGGTTTCCCCATTGATGACACGGCTTTCGATTGCTTCGATCTTGCCAACACCATGTGCTGGATAAACGGCCAGATCACCCACCACAAATGTTCGTGCAGGCACATCGCTTTTTATATCGGTTTCATTCTCGGGTTTATTTGACATTTTTGCACCAAAAACAGTTGAAACGCATGGATCAAACTTACTTATATGAAAGGGAAATATAGCACTCTTGAATCAAACAATCAACGAAAAAAAGGATTGGCGCATCTCTGCACCAATCCTTTTCTAAATACAACGGTTGGATTGTGTCAAACTACAACAGGAACGGTACCATCAGTAAAGCCACCACATTCAAAATCTTGATCATGGGATTCACTGCGGGTCCGGCGGTATCCTTGTAAGGATCGCCTACCGTATCACCGGTAACAGCAGCTTTGTGCGCATCGCTCCCCTTACCACCCAGGTGACCATCCTCGATATACTTTTTGGCATTGTCCCAGGCAGCGCCGCCCGTGGTCATGGAAAGGGCGACAAATACACCTGTGACAATACTACCGATCAAAAGGCCGCCCAAGGCAACAGGACCTAACAGGAAACCAACGATGAGTGGCGCAAACACAGGCAGAAGAGCCGGAACGATCATTTCTTTCAGTGCAAATTTCGTCACGATATCGACGCATGCGCCATAATCGGGTTTGGCCGTACCTTCCATGATGCCGGGTATGTCACAGAACTGACGGCGAACTTCATCAACCACTGCACCCCCGGCATTGCCCACAGCCTTCATGGCAATGGAAGCAAAAAGGTAGGGCAGCAGTCCGCCGATAAAGAGCCCGATGATGACGTTGACATCGCTCAGGTCGAATTTAATCATCTCGCCGCCATGCATGGCAAATTCCTGTACATAGGCCGCAAAAAGAACCAGAGCCGCCAGGGCGGCCGAACCGATAGCGTATCCCTTGGTAACCGCTTTGGTGGTGTTACCCACTGCATCCAGAGGATCGGTGACGGCGCGGACACTTTCATCCATGCCGGCCATTTCAGCAATCCCGCCGGCATTGTCGGTAATGGGGCCGTAAGCGTCGATGGCAATGACCATACCGGTCATGGACAGCATGGACATGGCTGCCATGGCGATGCCGTAAAGGCCGCCAAAATCATAGGCCAGCCAGATGGCCAAACAGATAGCCAGAACCGGTGCGGCCGTTGCCTGCATGCTGACTGCCAGACCGGAAATAATGTTGGTACCGTGCCCGGTGGTAGACGCTTCCGCAATGCCTTTTACCGGACCGTATAAACCGGTATAATACTCGGTGATGATTACGATGACGACGGTCAGGATCAGTCCGATCAGAGTACAGTAATAGATATTCATGGTCGAAAGATCGCCTACCCCGACAAACATTTTCGTCGTAGCATAGTAGAAGGCGATTGCAGCAATGATGGCAGCCCCGAACATCCCCTTGTAGAGAGCGCCCATGATGTACTCGCTCTTTCCAAGCTTTACAAAGAAAATTGCGATGATGGATGCAATGATCGAAATGGCACCCAGCACCAACGGAAATTCTGTTGCGATCTGTATTTCCGGAAAAAGCAGATGCCCGATGAGCATGGCAGCAACGGCTGTAATCGCGTAGGTCTCGAAAAGGTCGGCCGCCATACCGGCACAGTCGCCTACATTGTCGCCCACATTGTCAGCAATGGTTGCCGGATTTCTCGGATCATCTTCCGGAATGCCTGCCTCGACCTTACCCACGAGATCGGCGCCCACGTCGGCGCCCTTGGTAAAGATACCGCCGCCAAGACGGGCAAAAATGGAAATCAGGCTGCCACCGAAACCAAGCGCCACCAGTGCGATGACATCATGGGTAAAAGCATAGTAACCTGCAGTGACGGTCAGGGCCAGACCGGCAACGATCATCCCGGTTACGGCGCCGCCCCTGAATGCCATGGAAAGACCTGCTGCCATACCCTTCTTGGCCGCCTCTGCCGTTCTGACATTTGCGATAACAGACACGCGCATGCCGATATATCCGGCTATAAATGAAGCCACGGCTCCAATAAGAAAGCCGATGGCGGTTTTGGCGCCCATGGCGGCGAAGATCACGATAAAGATGATGATCCCGGCAATACCCATGCTTTTCATCTGTCTATTCAGATAAGCGATAGCGCCTTCCTTGATGGCTGTGGCAATCTCCTGCATCTTCTCGTCACCCGCAGGAGCACCCTTGACAACCGTAGCAAGAATAATAGAAAACAAAACGCCGATCACGCCGACCAGCGCACAAATCAACGGTAAATTGCTCATTACAACGTCCATTCTTTCCTCCATCTGATGTTTAACTTGAGGGTTGAATTGTTCTCTCGTTAAATTGATTCATACCTTCCTTTGTGCCTTCACAAAGGATTGTTACAGCAGCATCCCGAGAACGCGCAACAATCTGTTCCAACATTTTTTTTTCATTGGGTCGGAACCGTCCCAAAACATGGCCGGTGACATTGCTTTCATTCTCAGATCGCCCGATACCCACACGAAGACGGGTGAAATTCTCGTCCCCCAGCGTATCGATAATAGACCTCACTCCATTATGCCCTCCGTGCCCTCCTTTCACTTTTATTTTAATTCTGCCATAAACAAGATCAATGTCGTCATGGATGACCAACATATTCCTGTGTGATATTCCGAAGTACTCAATCAACCGGCAAATGGGAATGCCGCTCCTGTTCATATAGGACTGGGGCTTGACGAGAATAACCTCCGCACCCCTTACAGAACCCCTTCCATAGAACGCATCGAATTTTTTCCTGTCAATTGGAATCGCATATTCCGCCGACAGGGCATCAATCACAAAAAAACCCACATTGTGCCGGGTCCCACGATATTTGTCGCCGGGATTCCCCAACCCTGCGATAACATGTACAGTTCTATCAAACATTTATTCAGCGCTGTCAGGCTCTTCCTCGCCCTCAGCTGTTTCCGCTTCGGTTTCTTCTCCTTCTTCTCCTTCTTCTTCCTCTACTTCTTCCTCTTCTTCGGCTTTCGGACTCAGGATCGTTACAAGCGTAAAGTTGGTTTCATCAACCAATTCAATCGTTTCATCAATGGATGCTTCATTGATATGCAAGGAGTCACCGATATTCATGCCGGTGACGTCCACTTCAAGGGACTCCGGGATATTGTTCGGAAAGCAGAAGACTTCCACTTCATGCCGAACAAGTTGAAGAACGCCACCCTCCTCGACACCTTTTGACTGGCCTTTGGTCATAACAGGAATGCTGATTTTGATCTTTTGATCCATGGCCACTTCATAAAAATCCACATGCAGCAAACTACCGGAAACCGGTTGCGTCTGCAACTCCTTGATCATGGCCGTCCTTGACTGCTGCTTCCCATTCTGGATCAGCAGATCGAGCAAGACCTGCCCGATATTGGATGTCATCAAGATGTTTTCGAGCTCTTTGGTCGTTACTGAGAGCATTACCGGTTCTGCCTTGGGTCCATAGAGTATGGCAGGAATCATGCCTTCCCGCCGGAGTTCTCTTGCGGCGCCATTCCCCGTTGTTTTTCGTATCGTTACTTTCAATTCAATCTTTTCCAAGAAATATCCCCCCTGTAGTCACTCATTTCAGCTGAGTGGCTTAGTTTTGATTGTTTCCCGCTGCTTTTCTATGATCCCAGTTTATCGGGACTGCTGAGATAGCGTTTTTATCCCACCACAAAACAAGCAGGTAATCCTTTCGTCATATAAGCAACAACGCCGCGCCTCATAAATTCGCAAAGCGAATTTATTTATACAAACAAAGATGTCACGGAATCGCCTGTGAAGCTTCGAATAATCGCTTCCCCCACGATTTCAGAAATAGTCAATATTTTCAGTTTTTCGCAGTTTTTCGCTTTGCCACTCAGGGGTACCGTGTCTGTCGCAACGAGACTCTTGAGCGACGATTCATTGATCCTGTCTATTGCCGGCCCGGAAAGTACCGGGTGCGCACAACATGCGTGAACTTCCTGGGCGCCCTCTCTGATGATAGCTTCGGATGCTTCCGTCAACGTGCCTGCCGTATCCACCATATCATCCAGGATGATCGCCACTTTGCCTTTCACGTTTCCGATTACAGCCATCGCCTTTGCAACGTTGGGCGCTGTTCGTCTTTTATCGATGATGGCAAGATCGGCCGCCAGGCGCTTTGCAAATGCCCGGGCCCTTTCGACGCCCCCGGCATCCGGAGAGACGACCACCAGATCGTCATTGAAATTTTTTCTGATATAGTCGATCAACACGGGCGCAGCAAAAAGATTGTCCACGGGAATGCTAAAAAATCCCTGGATCTGTCCCGCATGTAAATCCATGGTGATCACCCTGCTCGCACCAGCGGTTTCGATGAGATCCGCCACGAGTTTGGCACTGATGGGTACGCGGGGAGCAACCTTCTTATCTTGCCGGGCATACCCGAAGTAGGGGATGACCGCACCAATTCGAAGTGCCGACGACCGCTTCAGCGCATCCAGCATCATCAGCAACTCAACCAAATTGTCATTGACGGGACGGCACGTGGATTGAACAACATAAACGGTTTTTCCCCGCACGTTCTCATCGATCTCAATCTGTACTTCGCCATCACTGAACGTTGCGACTTTGGCGCCACCCAATGGCATCTGAAGATAGTCGCAAATCTGTTTTGCCAGTACCGGGTTCGAATTGCCCGAAAATATCAGAGGATCTGTCATGGTGCTCCTGAAATCTGAAACCTTAATGAGTGTCCATTTCTATTCGCTCACGATTGCCGGTCGTGGCTGGGGCGGGAGGATTCGAACCTCCGAATGCAGGAACCAAAGTCCTGTGTCTTACCGCTTGACGACGCCCCATCATTATCTTCATACCAACGTCTCAGCCAAAAACAGCCGCCACCGGTGATGTGCGGACAACAGTTCGCACGCACGCCTGGCTTTGTGTGAATCCGAATAGATTCCGAAAACCGCCGGACCACTGCCTGACATTAATGCGACATCAGCCCCCATTTGCAGTAGTTGTCTTTTAATATCCGATATTACAGGATGTTTTTGAATTACAACCGCCTCTAGATCATTACACAAATATTGGTTGACATCGAATGTCGACTTGTCAGAAAAGAAATTTTTAATTTTTTTTCCACACTTTGTCAATCCCAAATTCAGTTTTTTATACACAGCCGCCGTGGAAACAGGAATATCCGGACACGCCACGACAATCGGCAAGACCTGCAGCCCGCTGTAGATCTCGAGACACTCCCCGATACCGGTTGCCACAGCGGGTTTTTCCTGAAGGAAAAAAGGTACATCGGCACCGATGGCAAGCCCCATACGGTTCATTTCCACTCCTGAAAAAGGCCATCCATGATACCGATTGAGTTGCAGCAGCGTTCGCCCTGCATTGCTGCTCCCGCCGCCCAGGCCCGCAGCCACAGGTATCTGCTTCTCTATGAATATGGATACCCCCCCGTTTCTCCCAAGTCCGGCATGATCCTCCCTTCGCGCCACTGACAGCCTATCGTAAAACAGGCTTGCAGCCTTGAACGCCAGGTTGCCCTCATTGTCCGGCACGTCCGGGCTGTCACATCGAACAGAAATCCCCGGCGTTTCAAAATCGATTGTCATCACATCATACAGGCTGATACAACTCATGAGGGTCACGAGTTCATGATACCCGTCAGGCCGTTTACCTGTGACCTGAAGAAACAAATTAATTTTGGCGGGTGAAAGAATCTTCATACTGGCCAAAGGCTTATTCCTAAATCCAATATTCTTAAAATTTGAAACGCTCACCTTAGTTAACCGGTTATCCGCAAAACTCAAGCTGGGTTGTCTTGGCGGTCTGCGGAAATTCGCTTTAGGTTATTGACTCAACTTTTGTTTTTCACCATAGATAGAGCGAAATGGGTGATCCGATGGCGATTTGCGCTGTTTGAGCCAATTAGGGTTCCTT
>QMMS01000186.1 GCA_003647375.1 Deltaproteobacteria bacterium | reverse complement strand
GAACGGTTTTGTAAAAGTTGTTACAATCCTGTTCCATCGTTTTCATCCTCATATTAACCCTGTCGTTGCAAAAGCCGGAGGGCTTCAGAGTCAAGGCGCCTGATTGTATATAATAACAACTCATTATCTATGCTTTGCCATGTTGTTTGTGCAACTGTAGGGTTAATCTTCTGGCTCCTCATCGGCCATAAATTTATACCCCACTCCGGCCACGGTCACGATAAAACGGGGATCATTGGGATTGATCTCCAGTTTTTTTCGCAACCGCTGAACATGAACATCCACTGTACGGCTATGCGTATAAAGCTCGGAATCTCGCCATATCTGCGTACGGATGAAATCCCGGGACAAAACTTCAGCCGGATAACTCACAAACAGTTCCAGCAATTCATATTCGGTCTTTGTCAACTTCACAGATTGGCCATGCAACTGAACCTGTCGCGACTTAAAATCAATAGTAATACATTTGCCCTCAAAACAACTCTTCACCACGCTCCGCTCGGTACGCTTAAGAACAGCTTTTATACGCGCCGATAGCTCCAGGGCATTGAAAGGCTTGACCATGTAGTCGTCAGCACCGCACTCTAATCCAAGCACCATATCGGAAAGGCCATCCCGGGCAGTGAGCATGATGATGGGAAAGTCAAATTCGCGTCGCATGTATTGGCAGGCTTTGATACCATCAATGTCCGGCAGATTCAAATCAAGGATGATTAGGTGAGGCCGGTGTTCCCGGACCAGGTCGATACCCTGGCGTCCATCGTAAGCGCAAAGCACAGCATAGCCGTCCAGTTCAAGATTGCCCTTGATGGTTTTTACAATATCTTTGTCATCATCAATCACAAGGATCGTCTGGATAGGGTTATCCGTCATATGGCTCAACTTAGGTTGGTTTATTTTGGCATCAAGCCGGTTTTCCCGCAAGTATGTCAAAACATCTTTTTAATTTCGTATCACAATCGACGTCAACTTTACATAGCTTATCAAAGAAAAGGACTGTCTTGTTGACGTTCCCCCGACAGATGGGTTAATAGGAACGAATATTCTACACAGCAGCAAATAGCAAAATGCGGAAAATTCGGATTTCATTAAAGGGAAAATTCTTAATCGGCATCATTCTTACCATAGTGCCGGTAATCAGCCTTACCTTTGTCTGGACAAGTATTCACAATAAACAACACGCTACCAACCAGGTCATAAACCAAGCCCGAATCCTGGCCCGCCAGATTATCATGACTCGCCAGTGGGTCTCCGATTGCGGTGGCATTATGGTGGCTCGGGACAGCTATGGTGCCAAAGACACACCCTATTTCTACGATGACCAAATGAAAACTGCTCGCGGCGTCTTTCAGCGGTTTACTCCGTCCATGGTCACGAAAAAGCTCTCGATATATTCAATGCGAGAGAACCTGTATCGATTCCGCCTGGCCGGCATCAACCCCATGAACCCCCAGAACAGCCCCGATGCTTTTGAAAAGATGGCCCTTTACGAATTTATCCATAAGGCCACAAAAGAAGTTTACCATTTTGACACAAAAGACAAAGCAGAGGAATTTCGCTACTCAGTGCCGCTTTACGTAGACGATGCCTGCCTGCGATGCCATAAAGATTTTTCCAAAGGAACCATCGGGGGTTGCTTAAGCATCTCTTTTCCGGTTGAAGGGTTCCATGAAACCTTGCGGAAAGATCAATTTAAATTGGCCGCAGCCGGTATAGGGCTCATTTTATTAACTGTCTGGATGCTTTTTTTTATCTTGCGACAGGTAGTGATCAAACCCCTCAACAAGCTTGAAACAGTCACATCCGAAATCAGCAACGGCAACCTCAATGCGCGTATGAATCTGAACACCGGCGATGAGTTCGAAAGTCTTGGCCAGTCCTTTAACACCATGCGCTCCAAGCTGGCTCGCAATCAGGAGAACATGCAGGAAAAAATCGAACAGGCCACTCAGGAACTGTTCGAAGTCAATCAAGAACTGCAAAAACTGGACAAACTCAAAACCGACTTCATCACAGACATGTCCCATGAGCTACGATCACCTATCACCGCTATCAAGGGTGGGTTGGATTACCTGAAACGAACCATTCATAAAGATGTGAACAAAAGTTATCTTTCCATCATTGATAACAATCTGTTGCGGATGACCCATCTGGTTTCGGACATGCTGGACTTGACGCGACTCGAGGCCGGCAAAGTGGAATGGAACTTTGAAGAAAACGATTTGGCTGTGTTAATCAGAGAGGTAATCGAAATACTCAGTTTACGTGCAAAGGAACATTCAATCACGATGACCTATCCCAGGAAAAATCCAATCTGGCTTGAAATGGATCTTGAACGCATCGAGCAGGTGCTGGTAAATCTCATTGAAAACGCAATAAGATTTTCGCCTCCATCCGGCAGGATCGATATCAGCACCCATGTTGAGGGACAGTGGGTAAAAATATGCATTACAGATTTCGGTATTGGAATTGCTGAAAATGAGCTGGAAACCATCTTTAAAAAATTTCATACCTCACCATCCGCCAGCAGACAGGGGCGTACCAAAGGCACCGGCCTGGGCCTGACCATTTCACGCAAGATCGTCGAAGCCCACGGTGGTAAGATTTGGGCAAAAAGTGAGACGGACCACGGCAGCATTTTAAGCTTTACATTGCCGCTCAAGCACAAAGGTTAATTTTGCCAAACGTTTAACTCTTTATAATTCTTAAGTATTGAGCGCTGATGCTTCACTTCGTGTCACTCGAACCCTGGACCCCTCGAATCCTTCATTTGGATCAACTCTTTTGGAGCGGCACCGATACCTGGATCACTGCACCGGGCTGATTTTGAGTTATCTGGTCTATTTCTTTAAAAATGCTACCCTCCGGAAATGGGTTGAAAGATTTTGATCTGAGCGCCATCTTTCAGGCGGGATTTTTTGTTCAAAAGCCTACCGTCCATGCTGATCATTCCTAATCGTTCAGACGGCAGATTCAAATATTCCAAAAGGTCATGAATAGACGCCTCCTCCGGCATAATGACCTCAAAGCCGCTCGAATGATCATATCCATCAAAAGAGCGGCTCAGTGTTCCATATAGTTTAACAGTCAATCTCAATGACACATCATTCCTTAAAAAAATTAAATGTCGTATCCATTTCTTCATCGGAGATAACAACTACTTTGTTATAGGGAGGCAGTGGTTCTTCATAAAACATCTTTGGCAGACGATCTTGTTCTTTGGTAAACCCGGCTTTTCTGTTGAATTCAACCTCTATTTGAAGAACTCTTTTTCCAATATCGGTCCAGTCCTCTTCAGAAAATGGTTTTCCGGATTTAGCCACTACCATTTTACAGACATTTCCAACACCGTCAGGAGCACCAAATCCAGTCTGGGCAAAGTCACAGATACCTACTGTATCAACGAGAACCATGTGTATCTGAGCGTTCCTGGATGCTTCTACCTGGCCTTCAGCGGAAAAGCGATCCAGGGTGCCACCGAATGCTTCGAGATTCGTTTCCACCACAAATCCTGCGGTATGATCACCGCCCACGGGGCTTGTGGCGTACGTCACCGCCATGCCATTGATCGCCCTGGGGTCATAGGCTGCAATACTCTGTCCTTTCACCACCGGAACCCTGTCATGATTAAAATGCTTGCCCACCTGTTCGGGTCCGTGTCCAATAAGTTTTCCGAATTCCGTGCCTTTGGCAACGTCTTCAACCATTTCAATGGCGGCCTCGGCATCACCAAATTCCTTGTACCCGGCATCCATGGCGACGGCAATTGCTACTCCGGTACTGATTGTATCCAATCCAATATCATCACAAAGAAAATCAAGTTGTGCAATGGCGTCAAGATCATTGTTGCCAAGCATCCCCCCCATCGACCAGATGGTCTCATACTCAAGGGAGGAGGTGACGTATTTCCCCTGTTCATCCACATATTCATTGGAGCAGTTGATGATGCACTGGGCACACCCTTTATGAGTTTGCTTTCCGCCACGACTTTTAATAATCTGGGCCATGGTTTCACCACTGATTTTATCAGCATCCTCAAATTGGCCCTCTCTGGCATTGCGGGTTGGAAATGCTCCGGCTGCATTAATGGGTTCCACCCACATTGCTCTCCTTGATTCCACCGGTCAAAGGGCTTTTTGCCCCAATGGACAGCCTGGAAGAATTGACAAGGGGAGAACCACTCAAATACCCGGGCGCAAAAATCAGTTTATTTTCAGACCCCAGAGGATCACACATTGGAGGTACTTCTTTGTTAATAAAAAAAGATGTCAGCCCGCGCCCGCCCATTCCAGTGAAGGCTGGTTCAATCTCTTCATTGGTGATTGTTCCGGTTGCCATATCGACCCTAATAATTTTCATGTCACTCCTTTCTATTCCAGTTTTCCACGTTCTTTTTTCAAAACGGTTATCTATAAAGCGATACCGCGTACAGAGGTCTGCGGGGGTTCGTTTTAAAGTCGGGCAACTGTCTGAGCTCGTTAGGCGCCGTTAGGCCCGCAGCATAAACAAGATGGTTACAAAGACATAACCAGTCGTTATTTAAAAGCATATCTAAATACGACTGCAGCGGCGGGCCTTACGGCGCCTTAGGAGCGAGTTTTGGCCGGCTTTAAAGCGAATTTCCGCAGACCGCCGAAACAACCCAGCTTGAGTTTTGCGATAACCGGCTTTTTCAAAGCGGGTACCACCTCAAAGAGGTCACCGATTAATCAAGCCTTGATTGATTTTCCTTCGGGATCATAAGGTGCTCGTAAGTGAATTGTGACAGGATATTTTTTATCTTCCACTTCTATTTCATATTTATTACCCATGATCCACTCATCGGTGATACCGTCTTCATTGGAGAGATAAACCATGCCAATAGCGTGACCTGTGACGTGAGAATATGAACCATGTGTGTTTTCGCCCACAATTTCCCCATTACAATAAAGGGGTTCATCATGGTAGATTAAAGGTTCTGGGTCGTCGATGGTAAAGATGACCAGTTTTCTCTTGATACCTTCTTTCTTTTGTTTAAGAAGTGCATCTTTACCGATAAAATCGTCCTTGTTGAGCTTGACCGCAAAACCAAGACCAGCTTCAAAAGGAGTATCATCAGGTGTAATGTCCCCACTCCAATGCCGGTACCCCTTTTCCATTCGAAGGGAATCCACAGCGTGGAGGCCGCATGGTTTGACATTGAATTCTTTCCCTGCATCCATGAGCGCATCAAATATTCCCTGGGCAAAGGGTGTGGGGATATAAAGCTCCCAACCCAGTTCTCCCACAAAACTCATCCGGATGGCAAAGGCGCCGGCATATCCAATATGAATCTCCTTGGCCGTGGCAAAGGGAAAAGCATCATTGGAAAGATCGGTATCGGTGATTTTACTCAGAAGATCCCTTGACTTCGGGCCCATAACGCCCAACATGGTATAGGACCAGGTAACATCGGTTAGAACGGCATGGGCATCTATGGGTATGTGGCGTTTGATCCAGTCGAAATCCCGCACAGTGGTGGCCCCAGCCGTCACAATGAAGAATTTGTCCTCCTCCATTTTTGTTACTGTTAAATCCGCTTCGATGCCACCCCTTTCATTGAGCATCTGGGTGTAGACAACTTTACCTACAGGTACGGCCACATCATTACCACACAATGTCTGGAGGACCTTTTGGGCATTCCTGCCCTGGAAAAGAAATTTGCCCATGGACGTCAGATCATATATGCCGACATTTTCACGGATATTCATGTGCTCCCGGGCAGAATATTCAAACCAGTTCTGACGTCCCCAGCTATACTCATATTTAGGTTCCACTCCTTCGGGGGCAAACCAGTTTGCTCGTTCCCAGCCCGAAACCACGCCAAAGCAGGCTCCCAGATCCTTTAACCGGTCATGGATAGGCGTTTTTAATACATCTCTGGATGAAGTGGGCTGTTTAAAAGGCCAGTGGTCAGTATAGAGATTGCCTACAGACTCCACATTGACACGCTCTTCAATATATTTAAGATTGTTTTGCCAGGGGTTGTATCGCCGTACATCCACGGGCCAGAGATCCACTTCAGGATACCCCTGAACAATCCAGGTGGCAATGGCCATGCCGGCGCCGCCGGCACTGGTGATGCCAACCGAATTCATGCCGCAGGCCACAAAAAAGTTTTTTACGCCCGGTGCTTCTCCCAGAAGATAAGAAGTGTCCGGAGTAAAGCTTTCAGGTACCGTGGTGAGATTGGTGACACCGATTTCAGCAAAAGCAGGAACCCGGATGATGGCATTTTTAATGAACAGATCCATCTGATCCCAGTCTTCATCCAGTTGGGTATGTTCAAAATTCTCCGGAATGCCTTTCACCCCCCAAGTCTTTGCATTGGGTTCGAATCCGCCCATGAGAAGACCACCCATCTCTTCCTTGATATAAATATAACCGTCCATGTCCCTGAGATATGGCATATCTTTGTATACGCCTTCCATGGGTTCGGTGGTCATGTGCATATGCTCGGCTGCAACAAGGGGGAGGCTTACGCCCACCATTTTGCCAACCTCTCTTCCCCACATTCCGGCACAGTTGACTATATACTCACACCGGATATCACCCTTGTCTGTTTTTACAGCGTTTACTGCACCCTGGCTGACGTCGATATCAAGGACCTTAATATTTTCCAGGATGGTGACTCCCCCCATGCGCGCACCCTTGGCCAGAGCTTGTGTCGTATCCTCCGGATTGGTCACACCGTCATCGGGCTGGTACCATGCACCGGTCAAATCACCGGTTTCCATGACCGGGAAAAGACGTTTAGCCTCCTCCATGCTGATTTCCTCCATCTTGATACCGAAGGCCCGTGCCATACCCAGGGATCTTAAGTATTCACTTCTTCTGGCAGGGGTTCGGGACACACGGATGGAGCCGTTTCGTTTATAACCCGTGGGCTGACCGGTTTTTGCTTCAAGTCCGGCATAGAGGTCTGCACCGTACTTGGCCAGCTTGGTCAGGGGGCTCGTGGACCATAATTGCCCCAAAAGACCGGCTGCCGCCCAGGACGTTCCAGAAGAAATTTTTTTTCGTTCCAGCAGCACCACATCTTTCCACCCCTGTTCCACCAAGTGATAGGCCGTGCTGCAACCTACAATACCGCCTCCGATAATAACTACCTGGGCTTGGGTGGGTAATTGACTGTTCATCTTTTAACTCCTAACGTTAAAGTGTTTTTTAATACCTTCATCAAAATTATCTTTTGTTAATTTGATTAAGACCTGAACTGAGCGATTTTTCCCGAAGAGGTGTGCCGAAATCTTGATGGAGAAGGTTTCGCAAAAAACACAGGCATACCCGTGGATCTGTCGAGGCTTTTTGCGAATCCTCGGTCCGCAAGAGATCGGTGCAGATCGAGATAAAAATCGCTCAATTCAGGTAAGAATAAATCGGGGAACGGCTCATGGCCACAACCGGCCCGAATGTCTTCGAACACGCTATTACTTAGATCGTATGACACTAATTTTTTTCCATGTCAATTTTCTCTTCTACTTATTTAAATTGTAACAAAAGTAAGCTTTCCTAACGGTTTCGATGATTTGATCTATGGTGATATCTAGCTTTTGTGGAAAGCTACCAACAGCTTATTTCTGAATGGCATAATAAATTCAAGGACAAGGGTCTTACAGCCCTGGTCGGATGCGGGTCGTCACCCGGGCTCGCCAATGGGATTGCTTTCCAGCGAACCGCGAACAGTTAAAGATGTTTCCATCGTACCCATGGATCTGGTACTTGATCTGTGCCCGCCTGCCCCCAAATATCCGGATGAAATAAAGGCCATTATCGATGAAGGTGTGATCACGGAAGAGGCCGCTTTTCTGGTCCGGGTGGATGGCCACAAGGAAGGAAAGCCTGTGAGAATCGATTCTTACGCCAATGCACCGGGTCTGGTGGAAAGTTTTGAATTGTCAGAACTGAGCCACGAAGCCTATATGACGGGTCAGTGCGCTGCAGTTTTCGTTAAAATGATGGTGGAAAACACCTTTTTGAAAAAGGGCGTGTATGTTCCGGAGCAGCTCGATGCCGATACACGCATCTATTTTTTTAAGGAACTCGCTAAGCTGGGTGTCACGGTGGATGAGATCATTGAAGCGGAGAAAGATTGAGATTTCATGGAAACGGCGAATTACTTTTGCCGTATTTTATTTATTGACTCCCAGACCTCTTTAACCTGCTTCTTTGTGTCTTCCAGTGTCCCTTCATTGTCTATCACAAAATCGGCGTAACTCGCTTTTTCATCGATGGGGAGTTGGGATTTCATAATATTTTCAGCGTCGGCTTCGGTGATTCCGTCACGTGCGGCGAGTCGTTCTGCCTGAGTTTGCGGCTTTACATGTACCACCAGCAGTTTGTCGAAAAGAAACTGAAGGTTCAACTCGATGAGAAGCGGCACCGATACCTGAATCACGGCATCGGGCTGCTTTTGGGTTATCTGTTCTATTCCCTTAAAAAATTCGTCATAAATATAAGGGTGGGTAAAACTTTCCAGTTTTTTTCGCTTCTCCATATCACTGAACACGACATTGGATAGTTTTTTCCGGTCCAGTTCGCCATTTTCCTGCAGGACCTGCTTCCCAAAATAATCCACGATATCCTTATATCCCTGGGTTCCGGGTTCCACCACCTGTCGTGCCAAAAGATCAAAATCGATGAGCGGCGCACCCAATGCCGACAGCATATCGGAAACCGATGATTTGCCGCTGGCAATGCCGCCCGTAACGCCCAGCAGCAGATGATTGCCGTTTCCTTTCAGTTTTTCCGAGACTTCCTCCAGTCCTGCATAGCTGGCCGGAAACATGGGGCCCACATCCCCCTCGGCGCCGGCGAAGCTGATGGGATAGCGAACACCCCTGCGGTAAAGCGTCTCCAGGCCTGCTAAAGCCTTGGTCATCATATCCTTGGGAATGGCCATCACCAGGTCTTCGTCCTGGGCATGGCCATACCGACGCTCTCCATAACAGGGAATGGTCAGAGAGGGTTTGCCCGATTCGTAGCAGCGGGCAATGGCATCCGAACAGGAAGACTCCCCGACGCAGAAGAACTGCATCACCTCGTAATCTTCGAACTGGAG
>QMMS01000185.1 GCA_003647375.1 Deltaproteobacteria bacterium | reverse complement strand
CGCCCTGCCGGCGTTGGGCGCCATGATTTAACTCCTCAAAATAGCACGCTATTCCTCCGGGTTAAATCTGACGCCCGCCTTGTCAGAACGCGAAAATCCCTATTTCTGGACGGACACTATTTAGTAAAAGTTGCTCATTCCATGTCGTTAAGAATAAAATCGTCAATAGGATTTTATTACTAAGACCTGTAAGGGGGCAACACTAGAAGGCATCTCAAATTTGAGATAACTTCTAGCCTGTTGCCCCTTTCCGACCCGTCAAGGCCTGTGGAAACGAAGGGATTTTTTTATGAAGTCATCAAATTCGCCAAGCACCGGCGGACTTTTTCTGATTATACCGGTATGGATTCTACTGGGATTGATATCGGTGGTCTGGGCCGATCAGAAAGCAGTCGATCAGGCACCCGGCCGTACCATGGCTCAGCAGGCTGCTAAAACTGCAGAACACTGGAATACGACTGATCACGCCAAACATGAAGTCTTGAAACAGACGTTTACCTCAGGACCTCAGGTAACAACTGCCTGTATTTCCTGCCATTCCGAGGCGGAAACCCAATTTCACAAAACCATCCACTGGACCTGGAAAGCAGGCAAAAATGAAAAGGGTGTTGAGATGGGGAAATCGGCGTACTCACTCAACAATTTCTGCATTTCAGCCAATAATGAACAGGACAAAGGTTGTCTTTCCTGTCATCCTGGATGGGGAACGAAAACCGAATCCACCAACTGCCTGGTTTGCCATGGCTCCAAGGAAATCAACTGGGACGAATCCTTTGAGGATTTCAACTCTTTTTTGGCGGAGTCAGAGGAAGATCCGGAACTCAAAGATCTGGCCAATGAAATTCAATCCGAAATTCAGCTGGCTGTTCAGAGTGTGACGCTTCCCACACGCAAGAACTGTGGTTCCTGCCATTTCTACGGCGGCGGCGGTGACGGTGTTAAGCACGGTGACCTCGATTCGTCCATGACCAAACCCAACAAAGCTCTGGACGTGCATATGGGAGTTGATGGTCAGAATTTCGACTGCGTTCGCTGCCACACCACCAGCCAGCACAATATTTCCGGCAGGATGTACACCACGCCGGCATATACACACCGCAAAAGCCTCATCGAAGATGACCTGACGTCCAAGATCACCTGCGAATCCTGTCACAGCAGTACGCCTCATCAATCCGGATCAAAAGCCAATGATCACACCGACAAGGTTGCCTGCCAGAGTTGTCATATCCCGACATTTGCACGCGTAAACCCAACCAAAATGTCCTGGGACTGGTCCACCTCCGGGAAAACCAAAAATGGAAAACCCTATAAAACCAAAGGCGCCTATGGAAAAGAGGACTACCTTTCCATCAAAGGGAATATGAAGTGGGAGAAAAACCTGAAACCGGAATATTTCTGGTTCAACGGTTCCATTCAATCTCTCACGGCAAGGGATCCCATCGATCCATCGGGAGTTGTTGCCCTCAGTCATCCACTGGGTGACCGCGACGATGAAAACTCGCGTATTTATCCGTTCAAGGTCCACCGGGGGGTTCAACCCTACGACAAGGTACACAAGACGCTGTTGACACCGCTGCTGTCGGGACCCAATGGTTACTGGAGTACCCTCGACTGGCAGGTTGCCCTTTCAAACGGCGCCAAATCGCTCGATTTACCGTTCTCAGGCGAATTTGATTTTGTGAAAACGACCTATGTCTATCCTACCACTCACATGGTTGCCCCTAAAGATAACGTGGTGGCATGCAGTGAGTGTCACATCCGTGATGAAGGTAGAATGGCGAACCTGGCAGGGTTTTACATGCCGGGCCGTGACAGCGCAGGCTTGATAGACACCCTGGGATGGCTCGTGATCCTGGGTTCGCTTGTGGGTGTTTCCCTGCACGGTATAGGCCGGATATTCACAAATAGAAATAACAAAAACCTAAGATGAGCGTTTCAAATTTTAAGAATATGGGATTTAGAAATGATTTCAAAGGATTTGATTCATTAATCGCTCAGCTTAGGAAAAAGTAGGAGAGGAGAGTCAATCATGGAAGGCAAGATGAATATTTATCTTTATACGCGCTATGAACGTTTCTGGCACTGGCTTCAGATGGCGTTGATTCTCATTCTCCTCACGACCGGACTGGAGGTGCATGGTGTATACAACTGGCTGGGGTTTCACACAGCCGTTAAGGTACACAATTTTACCGGTCTCACCTGGCTTATTGCGTTTGCATTTTTTGTGTTCTGGGTGTTCACAACCGGAGAGTGGAAACAATACATTCCCACCACCCAGAAGATGATCGAAGTGATCCGGTACTATGCCTATGGCATTTTTCGAGGGGAGTCCCACCCGTTTCCCAAACAAAAAAAAGCCAAGCACAACCCCCTTCAACGTCTGGTTTATCTGAATCTGGCAGCGCTTCTTCTCCCGGTGATGATGATTACCGGTTTTCTCTACTGGGGTTACAACTCCTGGCTGGATTGGGGAATTCCAGGTCTTTCTCTCACGGTTGTAGTCTGGATTCACCTGGCAGGCGCTTTTTCTATTTTCTCGTTTATCATTGTGCATGTCTACATGACCACCACCGGGCATACCATCTTTACTCACACCAAAGCCATGATCAGTGGTTGGGAAGATGTGGAAGAAGGTGTAGAGTTAGAAGACTGGGAAAAGGCCAAACAGAAATCAGTTGCCTAATCCGATAATTTCATAAAATCTTTTGAAGGGTACCCTTCAATCGTTCCTTTCCGATAAAAATTAATATATTATCCACCCGATTTTCCCAAAAGTCTAAACTACATAATGATGTTAACTGCAGCATTTCAGAGCACCGAATAAAAAAAGTAAAGATTTATGACTACACAAGAGGTAAAACAGATAAAGATCGGTAAACACAAGATTGGCATTGTGGGCCTTAAGAGCACTTTTGAAGAGATGGCCAGGGACTATGTGGATCAGACGGATGTCGCCCTTTCCCGTATGCTTCTGGAGCGATTGGCGGAGAAAAATTATATTCCTGAAAAGGTCAGGGAAGATTACGGCCGGGCCTTTGTCCGGGAATTCAGAAAGTTTCTCGGCCATGCTGTTGAAGATGAAGGTGCCGAAGGGCTTGTGATAAAAGTTTTAGGCGCCGGCTGCGCTATCTGCAACAGCCTTGAAAACGCGGTCATGGAGACACTGACGACAATGGGACTGGGGGCTGACCTTGAACACGTCCGGGATGCTGAGCAAATTTCGGGATACCGGATCCAAGGAGCTCCTGCCCTGGTAATAAATGGAAAGGTTATGTGCACGGGTAGAAATCCGTCAAATAACGAAATCAGGAAATGGCTGGAAAAGGCCGGTTACAATAAACCTTCTGGAGGTAAAATGGACAAACAAGTATTTATCAAGAATATACCGTTTTCGGAACCACAGCAGCTGGCTGAATTGGTGGAATATGAGGAAGGCCGGGTTGTCAGCCGGACCTTTGCCCAGAACCCGTCACTCAGTCTGACCCTTTTCGCGTTCGATAAGGGTGAAGGTGTCAGTACGCATACGGCGCCCGGAGACGCGATGGTACAGGTGCTCGATGGGGAGGCAACGGTTAATATTGACGGGAAAAAGATGACCGTTGATACCGGCCAAGTGGTGGTGATGCCGGCCAATGTTCCCCATGCGGTTACCGCCGTCAAGCGGTTTAAAATGATCTTGACGGTCGTAAAAAAGCCCGTGACGATTCAATCTTAAGACACCGAACCATTGGTGAGAGGTTTGTGCCCCATGTGGATCACGGCGATGCCGTTGGTCAGGCGTTTGTAAGAAACTGCTTCAAATCCGATGCTTTGGAGAATTTCCTTTAATTCATCCGGAGATGCAAACATGCGAATGGTTTGGGATAGGCAGGCATAAGACTGCTGCGAACCGGCAAGGATAGAACCGGCAAAGGGCATAATATTGAAGGAATAAAGGTCATACAACCAGCGGAACAGGGGATTGGTGGGTTTTGAGAATTCAAGACACATGACCTTTCCGCCTGGTTTCAAGACCCGGTACATTTCCTGGAACCCTTTTTCAAGGTGGGTCAGATTCCGGATGCCAAATCCAACCATGGCTACGTCAAACCGATTTTCATGACAGGCTATCTGTTCCGCGTCACCTTCGATATAGTGAATACATGTGCGATTTTCCAGGTTTTCAGGCCGGTCTCTTCCGGTTGCCATCATGGCGCGATTGATGTCATAGATAAAGACATGACCACCTTTTCCGATGCGTGCAGCGGACATGACCGCCAGGTCTCCTGTACCGCCACAGACATCCAGGATTTGATTGTCAGGCTTTAGGTGGAGCATACGGATGGCTGTTCTCTTCCATGCGTGATGAATACCGAAACTGAGGACGGAGTTCATAAAATCATATTTGGGAGCCACGCGGTTGAAGTGGGATAAAACGGTTTTTGCCTTTTCAGCCGCCCGGTGCTGTTTGAATCCAAAGTAGGCCGTGTTTGATGAATTCACCTGGGCATCGAATATCTTCTTGCGTTCGTTTTCGTCAAGCCAGGCAGGCGGTTTCAAGTCGTTCAGTTTGTTTTTGATCGGTTTATTCATGGTTTTCTCAAATGCATCAGATAATTCATTTTGGTAAAGGATGACAGGCGCGCGTTTCCCGTAAGAGGGTTGTATAAAAAGCCGGAAAGATCCATCATTTTCAGGCCGGTATCTGTTGCCCAGTGCACAATTTCTTCGGGCTTAATGAAGTTTCCATATGTATGGGTACCCTTGCGAACGATTCTCAATAGATATTCAGCCGCCAGGATTACCAATACATACGCCATCCAGGTTCGGTTGATGGTGGCGATAAATATATCACCGCCTGGTTTAAGAAGTTGAGCGCAGGCACTGAGCACCGATGCCGGCTGGGGGACATGTTCCAGCAATTCCATGCATGTAATGCTATCGTAGCGGTTTTGGGTTTTTCCTGAAAGCGCTTCGACCGTTGTACGGTGGTATTGAACCTGCTCGTTTGTTTTTTTTATATGTTCCCGGGCTGCACACAAGGCAGAGTCTGTCATATCGATTCCGGTTACATATCCACCGGACGAGGCCAGCGATTCCGACAGGATCCCACCGCCGCACCCGACATCCAGAAAAGTTTTGCCGGCAATACCGGTGTGTTTTTCGATATACTCCAGGCGCAACGGGTTGATCTCATGCAGGGCTTTCAGGGGGCCTTTGAAATTCCACCAATCCACGGCATGACGATCAAAATGTGCGATTTCACCGGGATCGATATTTCTGTTGGGTTCGTTCATTATGCTGGAGAATTCACATGGAGCATCGTCTTTGTAATCATTTCAGCTTGCCGTCATACGGGTATCAAACACGTTGATAATACTAAATTACCTCCGTAATTTGTCAAGCAAAATAAAATTGTTACATGCTTTTCCTGCCGGAGCGGGTGGCAAGGGCAATGTTACTAAATACCGCAACAAAAAAACTTGACACAAGACGTTTTTAACGATATAAGACAAATCGCATGATAAATATCCGATTTATTAAGAGGTCAAAATGCGCCTGACAAAAGCCGGTGAATATGCCATACGATGTGTATTGTTTCTCTCGTTTCAGGGAATGAGCGTCGTTGTCAGTAAAAAAGAAATCGCCCGCTGCATGGATATCCCGGCTCAGTTTCTCGGTAAAATTGCCCAGCAACTTGCCAGGGCAGGGATCATAGAGATCGTTCAGGGGTCAAAAGGGGGTTACCGGCTGCTGGTTCCTTCGGAAAAATTGACCATGCTGGATGTGGTGGAAGCGGTTATCGGTGAAATTTATCTCAATGACTGTGTCGTCCGGCCGGAATCATGCAGCCGGATATCTGCCTGCTCTATCCACCGGGTCTGGGAAACGGCCAGAGACCAACTTAGGGAAACCCTCAGACAGGCCAACTTCAAAGGTATCCTGGCCGACAAAAGTTGTACCATTGACCTGATGGAAGCCATGAAACAGTAGTATAATCAGGAGGAAGCATATGGATTTAGTCACCCTGTCACGATTGCAATTTGCATCCACAATTATGTTCCATTTCCTTTTTGTCCCGTTGACACTGGGGCTGTCAATCATTATCGCCTATATGGAAACCCGGTATGTCCAGACCGGGGATGAAACCTATCTAAACATGACCAAATTCTGGGCCAAACTGTTTTTGATCAATTTTGCCGTGGGCGTGGTTACCGGTATCACGCAGGAGTTTCAGTTCGGAACCAACTGGTCTCGCTATTCAGCCTATGTGGGAGATGTATTCGGTTCCCTTCTGGCCATTGAAGCCACTGCCACTTTTTTTCTGGAGTCCACTTTTATCGGTGTCTGGATTTTCGGCTGGAAGAAGCTTTCCAAAAAGGCCCATGCAGGGGTCATGTGGCTGGTGGCCATCGGGTCCAACCTTTCCGCGGTATGGATACTCATCGCCAATGCCTGGATGCAGAGCCCGGTCGGCTTCACCATCCGAAACGGCAGGGCGGAAATGGTGGATTTTGGCGCGGTGATTTCCCAACCGTTCGCCACCTATAAAATCATTCACACTATTAGCTCCGCCCTGGTTCTGGCGAGCTTCTTTATCATGGGCATCAGCGCTTATCATTTGTTGAAAAACCACCACAAGGATTTTTTTACCAAGTCGTTTAGAACCGGTCTGGGTTTTGGTCTCATATTTTCTCTGGTTGTTTTTATCGTGGGGGATATAAACGGCGTGCTGGTGGCTGAAAAACAACCTGCCAAACTGGCAGCCATGGAGTCTTTATGGGAGACAACCGACATGGCACCGGTTTATATGTTTGCCTGGCCGGATCCGGAAAATGAGAAAAATGCTGTTGAAATAGGGGCCATACCCGGTTTTCTCAGTTTGCTGGTCAAGCATGATTTCAACGCAGTGGTTCAAGGCCTCAAGGATTTTCCCAAAGATGAACGACCCCCGGTGCTGGTTACCTCTTTTTCGTTCAAAGGAATGGTGGGCCTGGGAACGATTTTTATCCTCCTGACGGTTTACGGCTGGTTCAAGAGAAAGAAGCTGCTTGAAAACCCGCTGTATCTGAAAATAATGATATTTGCTATTCCACTGCCCTATCTGGCCATCCAGCTCGGATGGATAGTGGCGGAAATTGGCCGTCAGCCGTGGCTCGTTTACGGTGTGTTCAAAACCGCCGCCGGTGCTTCTCCTGTTGCGGTTTCACAGGTGGCTATTTCTCTGGTAGCCTTTATTCTGGTTTACAGTGTTCTGGGTGCTGCCGGGTTCTATCTGATGTTTCAGAAAGCAAAAAAAGGACCGGAGCTCGACTCCGAATAACCAGATCCTAAGATGAGCGTTTCAAATTTTAAGAATATGGGGTTTTTTAGATAACTTGGGAGGATAAAATGGTTTTACAATCGATATGGTTTTTTCTTTGGGGTCTTCTATGGGCACTTTATTTTATGACGGATGGTTTTGACCTGGGTATCGGGGCGCTATACCCGATTCTGGGGAAAACCGATGAAGACAAGAAAACGATGATTAATGCCATAGGCCCTTTGTGGGATGGCAACGAGGTCTGGCTGCTCACTGCGGGCGGTGTGACGTTTGCCGCATTCCCCCTGGTGTACGCGGTGATGTTTTCCTCCCTTTACACCGCATTGATGCTGATCCTATTTGCTTTGATCATTCGTGGCGTTTCTTTTGAGTTTCGCAATAAAATCGACCATCCCGTATGGGTTAAGGTCTGGGACACTTGCATCTTCATCGGTAGTATTGTTCCGGCCATTCTTTTCGGGGTGGCATTTGCCAATATATTTCAGGGAATCCCCTTTGACGATGAGGGGATTTATCAGGGGACGTTGTTTACCCTGTTGAATCCTTATGGCCTGTTGGGCGGTGTGTTGTTCCTGCTGCTTTTTGTGCAGCATGGTGCCAACTGGATTATTATCAGGAGTGAGGGGGATTTACATGACCGTGCGGTCAAGATCGCAAAGGGCATATGGCCGGTCTTGCTGGCGGTTGCCGTGATATTTTTTGTGGCCTCCTGGTTTGCCACACCACTCTACCAGAATTATCTTACCCGTCCCATACTGTTTGTTGTGATTATCGTCACAGTCGTCGCCCTGCTGTGTGTTCGCCTATTCCTGAATCAGGAGAACGGGTTCAAAGCCTGGTTCGCTTCCGCCCTGACCATTGTCGGGGCAATCTTTTTCGGCATAATCGGGCTGTTTCCAAACCTGTTTCCATCCAGCATCAATCCGGATTACAGCCTTTCTGCCTACAATGCCTCTTCCAGCCCGCTGACCCTTAAGGTTATGCTGGTGGTGGTGATCCTCATTCTTCCGCTTGTACTTGCATATCAGATCTGGGCCTACAATCTGTTTAAGGGCAAGGTTAAGCAGGAAGATTTTATGTATTAAAAGAGAAAGGGTTGGAGTAATGTCAGGTTGCTTTAACTTCTTTGAATGGCTCTTGGGCGAAGATTGCATCCAATCTGTCCTTTTTAGAAAAGAATGCATTATGCAAGCACTCATAATCTTTTAAATCAAACGTCTCTTTACACTGTATGGCATAGGAAAAACTACGAGGGCGCTTGACAGCCATGGCAGTATGCTGAGAGCCGCACCTTTTTTTACAGGGGCGTTTTTATATATAGGGATTAAAAAAATGATCCCCCATAATGCACTGGCAAAAACTCGCCTGAACAGCCATTCAAAGGACAGTTCCGGCGCCATGTTAAAGCCCAACGCTGGTGTCAGTCCCAATACGCCCAACGACCACACCACAATACTGTTTGTAAGACCGCCGATTGCACCGGCTACGAACACATAAAATACTCTTTTTAACGCTTTCACTGCTACCCTTGTTTTTGTTGGAGTTGTCACCACCCTCCAAGGTCGAGACTTATGCCAGGAGTATTGAAGTTTTCAAAATTCAAAAACAACTATTCCTTGTATTGAAGACAAACCGAAAAATGCGGGATTAGATTGTTTGGCTTCCGTTTTTATTCCATGAAGATATCAGAACGATTACCAAAAGCCTGGGTAAATGGGTTGTCTTTATCTGTATCCCATTGAGCCGGGTTGTTTCTTATATATTCCCGGATGCGGGTCAATTCTTTTTCGTTGCG
>QMMS01000184.1 GCA_003647375.1 Deltaproteobacteria bacterium | reverse complement strand
GAAACTGGTATGTTCGCCTTTGTATCGGGTGTGGGTACCGCAACGGGTCTGGCTGTCAAAGATTATCTCATGGAACGCAAAATTATAATGATGGGAATGTCTGCCGGTTCACGGCACTGGGTCGAGCCACCCAACAAGTACATGTTCAATACGTATCCCCTCTATCTGGGAGATGCCCAGGTTCTTTCCCAATATGCCGTCAGCAATCTCAGCTTCAAGCGTATCGCCATTGCCTACGCGAATGACGATTACGGCAAACAGGGATTGGAAGGCGCCCAGTGGCAACTAGCCAAATTCGGGATAGAGCTTGTGGAACACATTCCCATGAATGTGGCGGACACGGACATGAAGCCCTATATCATGAAATTCCGCAAAGCCAAAGCCGAAGCGGTTCTCCTGTTTGTCAACCCTGGTCAAGTGGCGCGCCTCATCGGCACCGGCAAGGCCATGAAGTTCGAGCCCCAGTGGATGACCACCACCACCTGCGGCGACGTTCCCCTGATGATGGCCATCACCAAAGGCCTTTATGCCGGCACCATTCTGGCCAGTTTTGGTATGATGGATCCTGGGCTGATCGGCATCGGGAACATCGAAGATGTAAACAACCCGACGCATCCGCTGATGAAAAAGTATTATAATGATGCTTACAAAAAATTTGCCGCCAAGGAAGAGCGGTGGGGACTCACCTTTGCTGCGGGTATCGGCTTTGTGGAACCCTTTGTGGAAGCCCTGAAGCGCGTGGGCCGGGATCTGACCCGTGAAAAACTGGTGGCGGAATTGGAGAAAATGGATAATTTCCAAGGCATCATGGGGCGTGTCAGTTATAAACCCTTCGATGCCAATGACCCATTGTGCCGCATCGGCCAGCAGGAAGTTTTTATTGGACAAGCGACAAAAGATGCCAAGACGAAAGTGCTGACCTACTGGAATAAAACCGAATACATTCCCATGGGAAAATAAAATCGCTTCGCGATTTTATTTGACGCGACGTTGTCGCTATATTTGCTGCATGGCAAACTGAAACATGGAGGCTGGAACCTGAAATGGAATCCAGCCTCCAATGCCAATCTTTAACCTGCAGGATTCACGTTCATGGCTTTTTTTGAGGTAAAAAATCTGTCCATCAGTTTCGGTGGATTAAAAGCACTCGACAACATCTCTTTTGAGGTCAAAAAGGGAGAGATCTACGCCATTATCGGTCCCAATGGTGCCGGCAAAACCACCCTCTTCAACTGCATCAACGGTATCTACAAACCCAACAGGGGCCGGATACTCTTCAAAGATCAAAATATCCGGGGCAAGAAGCCGGACAAGATCGCCAAGATGGGCATTGCCCGGACATTCCAGAACATCGAGCTCTTCAACAACATGAACGCCATGGAAAACATCATGATCGGCCGGCATCTGCATATGAAAACCGGTCTGTTCCAGGGCGCCTTTCTGTGGGGTAGACATTCCTTTGCCGGAAAAGAGGAAGCTTCCCATCGTAGAAAAGTGGAAGAAATAATCGATCTCCTGGATCTCCAGGCGGCCCGGAACAAATTCGTGGGTAGCCTGCCCTACGGTACCCAGAAACAGATCGAACTGGCCAGAGCCCTGGCACTGGAACCGGAGCTGTTGCTCCTGGACGAACCCTGTGCCGGCATGAATGCAGAAGAGAAGCAGGACATGATCTTCTGGGTCAAGGATATCCAGGACGAACTAGGAATCACCATCCTGCTCATCGAACACGACATGACCATGGTCATGGATATTTCGGATCGTATCCTGACATTGAATTTCGGGAAAACCATTACCGAGGGAACACCGCAAAAGGTTCAGACACATCCTGAAGTATTGCGAGCCTATCTGGGAGAAGACGACGGTGAGTGCGCTGCTTGAAATAAAAAATATTGAAACCTATTACGACCTGATTTATGCCATCCGGGGCGCTTCCTTAACTGTTGAAGAAGGCAGTATTACCGCCATTCTCGGAAATAACGGTGCCGGAAAATCCACGATCCTGAAAACCGTCATGGGACTCATCGAGGACCAGCCGGACAAGGGAACCATCGAATTCATGGGCAAACGGATCGACGGCATGGACACGGACAAAATCGTCCGCATGGGAATTACCCTGGTGCCGGAAGGCCGGGAAGTGTTCGAAGAGCTCACGATCCGGGAAAACCTTCTCATGGGGGCCTACATCCGCAGAGATAAAAAAGAAATCGATCAGGACCTTGACAGGGTGTTCGGCTACTTTTCGATTTTGAAGGAACGTGTGAACCAGTGGGCTGGAACCCTCTCCGGCGGCGAGCAGCAGATGCTGGCCATCGGGCGGGCACTCATGAGCCGGCCAAAACTTCTCTTCCTGGATGAACCATCCCTGGGACTCTCCCCTATTCTGGTCAAGGAAATCTTTGAAATCATCAAGACCATCAATGCCGAAGGCGTGACCATCCTGCTGGTGGAGCAGAATGCCCGTATGGCTCTGGGCGTTTCGAAAACCGGGTTGATCATTGAAAACGGCCGCTTTGTCATGAAGGGCAAGGCCTGCGATTTAATGGAGGACAAAGACGTCAAGGAGTTCTACATGGGAGTCAAATCAGAGGCTTCCGTCAAGGGATATCAGCGCTGGAAACGTAAGAAGGCATGGCGATAAATTTGCTTCGCAAATTTATCATACGCGGCTTCGCCGCTCTAATAGGTTAATATGTTTATTGGGCTTGTTGGGTTCATTGGGTTGAGGAAATTGTTTGTCCGCAATCAAACACAATGAATCCAACGAACTCAATAAACCAACGAACACAACAAACTCAATGAACTCAACAAACTCAATGAACACACAAAACCAGACCGTGCCGGCCGCATTTCTGGCAGCCGTCAAAAACTGGGGCCCCCGGACTGCCATGCGCAAGAAGGAATTTGGGCTCTGGCATGACATCACCTGGAACGAATATCATGAAAATGTCAAAAAGATTGCCTGCGCACTGATGGCCCTGGGGCTCGAAAAAGACGACTGTGCCGCCATTATCGGGGACAACTGCCCGGAATGGGTCTACGCAAGCGTTGCCATTCAATGCTGTGGCGCAGGTGCCGCCGGTGTGTATTCTACCAACGCCTGGCAGCAGGTCGAATATGTAGTGTCCAACGCCGATGCCAAATTCTTATTTGCCGAAAATGAAGAACAGCTGGACAAGTGGCTTCATTTTCGAGAAAACGCGCCCGCTTTAAAAAAGGTAATCGTCTGGGACACCGAAGGCCTGCGCCGGTTCGACGACCCCATGGTAATGTCTTTCGATGATCTGCTGAAACTGGGAGAAAAGACGGCCCGGGAAAAACCGGACATGTTTCAAAGAAGAATTGACCGGATCGATCCCGAAGATCTGTCCGTACTCATCTACACATCCGGGACCACCGGTCCTCCCAAGGGGGCCATGCTGTCACATCGCAACTGCGTCTGGATGGGAAGTGCCCTTACATCCAACAACCCCATGTATGACGACGATGACATCATGTCATTTCTGCCCCTGTGTCATATTTTTGAACAGCTCTTTACCATTCTGGCCCACTTTCAGATCGGCCATATCGTTAATTTTATCGAGAGCCCGGATACGATTGTCGACAACATGATCGAAATTTCCCCCACCGTTGCACACGCGGTGCCGCGAATATGGGAAAAGTACTATTCCGCCATCATGATCCGCATGTCCGATGCCACCTGGTTCAAACGGCTCGTGTTCGGGGCGGCCATGAAAGTCGGCAAGAAACGCGCCACCCTCGAAATGAATTTTGAACCAATTCCGTTCTTTCTTAAAACACTTTTCGGCCTTGCCCACTTTGTCGTGTTCCGAAAACTCAAGGAACGGATGGGATTCGACCGCGTTCGGGTCGCCTACTCCGGCGCGGCACCCATTGCACCGGAAATTCTCCATTTTTTTCATTCCATCGGTGTGAACCTGGTGGAGGGCTATGGCCAGACCGAGGGTACCGGCGTCACCACAACCTCCGAAATCGGACACGTTAAATTTGGATCGGTGGGTTTGCCCCTGAAAGGGGTTGAAATCAAAATCGCCGATGACGGAGAAATACTCGTCAAATCGCCCGGTGTGTTCATGGGCTATTTCAAGAACCCGGAATCAACTGCTGAAACCATCGTGGATGGCTGGCTCCATTCCGGAGACGTGGGGACCATTGACGAGGACGGATTCCTGACCATCACAGACCGCAAGAAAGATATAATTGTCACGGCGGGAGGGAAAAACATTACCCCGCAGTACATTGAAAACAAACTCAAAGCGAGTCTCTATATCAACGACGCCGTGATCATTGGAGACCGGCGCAAGTTTCTGTCCTGCCTGATTATCATCGATGAAGACAATGTCGTCAAATTTGCCCAGGACCACAAGGTTCAGTTTTCCACCTACAAAGATCTCACCCAACACGAAGACATCAACAAACTTATCGACGGCGAAATCAAAGCCGTCAATGAATCCCTGTCCCGTGTAGAACGGGTCAAAAAATTTACCATCCTGCCGAAAAAACTCTATGAAGAGGATGGTGAGGTTACCCCCACCATGAAGGTCAAACGCGGTTTTATCAACGAAGCTTTTGGTGATCTCATCGAGGCGATGTACTAAACGGAATCATTATTTTGTGCTTGGATTGTCAATATATATTTTACCCCCATTTTAAGCATTCAACGATAGAAGGGTTCGAGGATTCGAGGGGTCAAGGGTTCAAGTGAAATTTAAACGATGATTTCAGTGAACACCTACATTCAACCATGCACAGCCTTTCTCGGAATTATTAACCTGGCAACTAAATAGCTCAACACGTCATGCCGGATCCCCGATCGAGCCGAGGACAAGCTTGATAAGCCTGCCCCGGCAAGTAGTTAGCCGGGGGCATCCAGTGCCTTTCTGGATTCCCGCCTGCGCGGGAATGACAGCTTTAAGGTATTTAATTGTCGGAGTAGATACCCGGATCCAAAGGGCCCGGCACTGATTCAACCCTATAAGGGTTAATGTTATACACATTCATCGTGTGATAAACTCTAAATCCGAATATCGAAATACGAAACAAATCCAAATATCAAATGCTCAAATGTTTCAAACAGAATGCTTAAATTGGTATCGCCAAGGTCTTGTTTGGATCATTCGAATTTGGATCATTCGGTATTGTTTAGGATTTCGAATTTCGTGCTTCGGATTTAAGTAACTACCACCATCGGCATAGCCAAATATCTCTGACCTGGCCCAAAGGACCAGGTTTTAAATGACGGAATAAAAAAAGAGGTATGCCGATGACCGTTGCCTATACCAGCTATTTGAAGATAAAAAAGCATGCGGGGGCTTATCGAACAGCCCACCTGAAAAACTTTGGCGAGCCCATAAACTTCGGTATCCATGGCGGCATCGATTGCTCCTGGAATGTGGATATCAAAGCAGTTTAACCCTGATCTTTCATAAAAAAAACCCTTGTAATTACTACAAGGGTTTTTTTATGTCTTTTTAATTTATCTCAGACCGGGCCTGTATCCGCAATAATTGATTCGCAGGCCAGGCAGATGTTAATTGATTCGATCCCGTAATTTCCCGGAGCACTTAAATGTCACAACTCTTCGCGGCGCCAGCATCAGATCGTCACCTGTAGCGGGATTCCGGCCTTTTCTCTCATTCTTATCCCGGATGCAAAACTTGCCGAATCCACTGATGAGAACATCTTCGCCGGACTGAAGTGTATTTTTGATAATTTCTATAAGGGTTTCGATTATATCCGTACTCTGTTGCTTGGTTAACCCTTCGTCGGCTTGAACCGTATTGATGATATCCGCTTTTGTAAGTGCCATCGTAAAAAATACTCCTATGTTTATATATCGTTTTAACAGGTACAGAAACTTATATATCAATTGTCAGTTTTAAATAATTATGTCAAGGGATTATATAATATATCTTCACTTTTTTTATTTTTTGGTACCATTTCGTTCCCAACCTGTCCACCCACATCATTGATTTGACAAAATCGGTTATTCATGCTCAAATAAATTTTTCCATAGCCTGACAGGAAAGACAACCGAACATGACAAGCAAGCCCGATAAAGCAGAATCCAAAGAGCGTAGAAGTCACGCCCGTCAAACGTGCTCGCTAAAGGTCGGCTATGCAACCATGGATCTCAGCTTTATCGACTTTATTACGGATATCAACTGCTGGGGTGTCTTTATTCAATCGGACAAAAAGGTCCCTGTCGGCGAATCGGTCAGTATGACCATTCCCCTCCATGTAGACGAACAGTCCATCAAAATCATCGGAGAGGTTATGTGGTCCGGCCCTCAGGGTATAGGCGTTAAATTCAATATGGGCGTCAACGCCTCCGTACTGAGCACACTGCTTGATTGACAACATCAGCCTCTTTTTGATACACTCGTTTATTGATGCATCTCCTTTTCATCCCCTCATGAAAGACAGGTGATATATGTCGAGCCAGAAAAAAGGTATTCTCTCAGATGAAATTATTGTCATCACTATCGGTTTTGCTATTGTCTACTGGATCATCGATTCGATTTTTTGGGTCTTTGCCAAAGTTGATATCGGGTTTTTCAGCCATATATTCCGTCCGGATCTGGGAGAAATGGGTGCCCGGATCATTGTTGTCTGCCTCTTTGCCATCTTCGGATCCCATGCACATCAAATGATCAAAAAGTATAAAAACGCTCAAAAAGAAATTGAACATCTGAAAACAACCAACGAACAACTTGCCCAGGAAATTGCAGCCCTGAAGGTTGAATAGAAACGCTGGAGTATCGCCTTTTTAGCTTTTTAGGGGTTTAGACTGTAGGCTGTTAGCTGCCGGGTGCTGATCGCTTTCAGCAACCCTGGTATCCTTGAACCCTCAGTGTAATGTAGCGCAGGTCTTTAGACCTGCAAAAAAGGTCTACAAGCAGAGCTGAAGCTCTGAGCTACATCTTTCTGTATCAATGCTTATCGCTGATTGCTATCAGCCACCCTCCGACCCTGCTCTTCATCCCCTCCAATCCAATAATGGTATTGCCATACATACTTGGAATCCGGACCCTTGGACCCTTCATTTGGATCAACTCTTTTGGAGATGATTCATAGTGGTATAAAATGCCCTTATAACCACTTTTTCAGTACCGCCGCAATACCAAGGCCGCCTCCGCCGCAAATGGACGCCAATCCATATTCAATATTACTACGTTTCAGTTCATGCAGTAGCGTCACCAGTACACGCGTTCCCGTACAGGCAATGGGATGTCCCAGGGAGATCCCCGAACCATTGACATTGATTTTCCCATAATCATCGATGCGTAACCCCATGGCCTTTAAATCCGCCAGGACCTGGGCCGCAAAGGCCTCCTGGATTTCGATGCAACCGACCTGATCCAGGGTTATCTGTGCTGCTCCAAGGGCTTTCTTCACCGCAAAGGGCACCGTCTGGTAGGCTCTTTTGGGGTCACCACCGACCACTGCACAGGATTGGATAGAAGCGAGGGGCTCAACACCGAGTTCCCGGGCCTTTTCCGCAGAAGTAACGACCACGGCAGCTGCGCCATCACTTTCTGTCGATGAATTACCAGCCGTGCATACACCCCCCAGAACCGGTTTAAGGCCGGCCAACTTCTCAATGGATGTGTCCGGACGAGGCGTTTCATCCGCATCAAACAGGACCACAGCCCCCTTATCGCCGGGTATTTCCAACGCAAGGATCTCGTCAGAAAATCTGCCGTCAGAGGCCGCAAACACTGCTTTTCGGTGGCTTTCCAAAGACCACTGATCACAAGCTTCCCTTGAAATACCTTCTTCTTCGGCCGCTGTTTCCGCCCAGGACATCATGGATGGAAGAATTCCATACCGGGCTTCCGGCTGAGACATGACCCTGGCTCGTTGAATGCGATCATAAAACGGAAGGCCCCAGATGGAACCATCTCCATGCCCCTTTGGCATGCCCCCTTGGCCACCGATACCCCATTTGATTCGGCCGGGGAGGTAAAATTCCGCATTGCTCATGCTCTCCACACCACCGGCGAGAACGATCTCCGCTTCATTGGACCGTATCAGAGATGCAGCATAACGAACGACCTCCAGTCCGGTGCAACATCGTCTGTCCAAAGTTACACCGGGAATATGATCCGGCCAACCGGCCTGCAAAAGGGCCATTCTGGCAATATTGACATATTCGCCGTTCTGATAGGATTGTCCCATGATAACTTCGTCTATCTGATCCGGAGAAATGTGTGCCTTCTCAACAGCCGCATTTAAAACGCTTGCAGCCAGGTCATAGGCTTCTGTATTTTTCAAGGCTCCCATATAACGTCCCACCGGCGTCCTGACCGCACTGATGATAACGACTTCTTTCATATCTTTACCTCCATAAATTCGTTTTACGAATTTATCGAACGCGGCCTTGCCGCTTTTATAACAATAGAAGTGGTTTCAAAACTTTCAATCGTGTTCAAGATCAAGGCGAGGCGATTCGTTTAACCGCAGGAATACATTTTGTATTTTAAGGATTGAACGTATCGCCTGAAGGCTTTACGATATTTATCAGGGCAGAATACGCTACTATCACAATAAGTTATTCCTTTTTCTTTACCTATTACTTGAGGATGAAAAAGAGGTCCTTTGAATTCACTTTAAAATGATCCATCATAAATTCGCTCCACGAATTTATCAAACGCGACGTTGTCGCTTTAAAAAAATAACGGACCTATAACCAATCCTAAGATAACACATAAGGCCGATGGGTAATCCCGATGTGATAGGGAAACTGTCTGAGTTTCTTAGAGTCCGTTATACCGAACAGTATGTATAGACCCCATAAGTCCTCTGCTGTGCCAATTTGACATCATTTTTCTTTAAAGGTTGGCCCTGTTCGGTATTATGGCCTCTTAAAAACGAGTTTTTCACTATTACATCGGGATTATCCATCGGCCGGGACCTTTTCCTTTTTTTGGGCTATATATTCGTAATTTTATTTTTGGGTACCGTCAGGATGGTAGGAATACCAGCCCTGGCCGGTTTTCCGACCCAGGTGACCGGCTTTGACTTTTCTGCGCAGCAAAAGTGGCGGGTACCACCGCCCGTCACCGGTTTCCTGATACATGGACATCAAAGCGCCATAGGT
>QMMS01000183.1 GCA_003647375.1 Deltaproteobacteria bacterium | reverse complement strand
GAAATGAATAATCCCCTGGCACTTTGCGAACTCGCCGCAAGGACTCCTAACATCAGCGCTGGCCATATGGTTAAGCGGGCATGGCTTCAAAGTGACCGGGCTTTCATATTGGATTTTCATTGTCATGCGCTGATGTAAGGATCCCTAAGCGCCTCAAACAGCACAAATCGCCATTGGATCACCCATTTCGCTCTATCTATGGTGAAAGCCAAAAGTTGAGTATATAAGTAATAGCAAAGGATGTGCCATGATGGAAGAAAACAAAAATATGTATAATATATATATTATTACAGGTAGTTGTAAAAACTAAGCGGGAAGGAATTGTTTTAGAAATGGTATGATTGAAGAATATTCTGCAACACGGTGAAGAATATTCTTCAATTGTATGCGCGGCTCATGTGCTTGAGGTCACGTGATGAGTCGTTTAAGCCGCCGACAGACATCTTCAATGGTTTTACTGTTTTTTGCAAAACAGAACCTGACCTGATCATTGCCCATTGTCGGAGAGTGATAAAAGGCGGTTCCCGGAACAGTCGCAATGCCCGTGACGTCCATCAGTTTCAGGCTGAAGCCATTGGCATCCACTTCTTTGAATCGATGCATCAAGGTGTCTGTGTGAGCCATGACGTAATAGGCCCCTTTAGGTGTTTCAACATTGAAGCCGACGGTTTTCAAAACACCGCAGACTCGGTTCCGCACATTTTCATATCGTTTCCGGAGTGTGGTGTAGTATTCCCCGGGCATATTGAGTGCGCAGACACCCGCCTTCTGGAACGGTGTGGGCGCGCCCACGGTCAAAAAGTCATGCACCTTGCGGATGCGGCTGGTGATATCGGGTCCGGCAATCGCCCATCCCACGCGCCATCCGGTAACGGAATAGGTCTTGGACAGGGAGTTGATGGTCACGGTCCTGTGGCCCATGCCTTCAATGGATGCCATGGAGATGTGCGCCTCATGGTCATACAGGATGTGTTCGTAAATTTCGTCCGTAATGGCCATGACATCCCACTGAATACATAGTCGACTGATCTCCTCCAGTTCCTTGCGTGAAAAAACTTTTCCTGTGGGGTTGTTTGGGGTGTTGATAATAATGGCCTTGGTGTTTCTGTTGAATGCGGCAGCCAGCTCTTTTGAATCATAGGACCAGTCCGGCGGCCTCAGCGTGACGTAGCGTGGTCCGGCACCCGAGAGGATGGCATCCGGTCCGTAATTCTCATAGAATGGTTCAAAAATGATGATTTCATCCCCCGGGTTCACCAGCGCCTTGAGTGTAGCGATCATAGCCTCGGTGGCACCGCAGGTAACGGTCACATCGGTGTGGGGATTACATTCGATCTGATTATACTCAAGGGCTTTAGCCGCGATCGCTTCTCTCAGATCAGCCTCGCCAAAGGTGATGGCGTACTGGTTCCATCCCTGCTGAATGGCGTCAATGGCCGCCTGCCGGATGGCTGCCGGCGGGTCGAAATCCGGGAACCCCTGGGCAAGGTTGATGCCACCCCGGGCATTGCTGATGCGCGTCATCTCTCTGATGACGGACTCGGTGAATTTCGTGGTGATTTCCGATAACGGTTTCATGGCACTCCCGTGAATGGTACAATTTCAGATATATTATATTGACTGCATACAATTCGTGTCAAGAAACAAACCTGATTTGTTATTGACTAAATATTTTTGATCTTGCTGCCGCGATTTTGATATGGTCTATATCAAAATCACAAATAAAGGAGACAACCCATGACCATGATGACCGCCGACCAATACGAAGAAAGTCTTAGAGGTTTGAACCTGGTAGTCTATATGTTTGGCAAGCAACTTGAAAATGTGGTCGACAATCCCATCATCCGGCCATCCATGCAGGCGGTTGCCAAGACTTACGAGATGGCCCACCGCCCAGAGCACGCGGAAATCATGACCGCCACTTCCCACATTACCGGCAATAAAATCAACCGCTTCACACACATCCATCAGAGTATCGATGACCTGGTTAAAAAGAGCAAAATGGGCAGGCTGCTGGGTAGGGAAACCGGCTGCTGCTTCCAGCGCTGTGTGGGAATGGATGCTTTGAATGTCCTTTCCATTGTCACATACAACATGGATCAAAAAAATCAGAGCCGATACAACCAGCGTTTTTTAACGTACCTGGAATATGTTCAGGAAAATGATCTCACCTGCAACGGCGCCATGACCGACCCCAAAGGTGACCGCAGTCTGCGCCCCCACCAGCAACCAGACCCAGACCTTTATCTGCACGTAGTCGAGGAAAGAGAGGACGGGATTGTCGTCAGAGGCGCCAAAGCCCACCAGACCGGCGCCGCTAATTCCCATGAAATTATCGTTATGCCCACCATGGCCATGCGCGGAGAAGACCAGGACTATGCAATATCCTTTGCGCTGCCGTCCGATACCGAAGGCATCCTATACATCATGGGACGCCAGTCCTGCGACACCCGAAAACTGGAAAAGGGCGTGCTGGATCAAGGCAATATTTTATTCGGCGGGCACGAAGCACTCGTTGTTTTCGACGATGTCTTTGTTCCCTGGGACCGGGTGTTCATGTATAAAGACTACGAATTTGCCGGAGAACTTGTTGAAAAATTTGCCGCCTACCATCGACAGAGCTATGCCTGCAAGGTCGGTGTGGGGGATGTCTTGATCGGTGCTTCCCAGACAGCGGCAGAATATAATAACGCCGCCAAAGCATCTCACATCAAAGACAAGATCGTCGAAATGAACCATCTGAATGAAACCCTTTATTGCGGTTGCATTGCATGCGCCTCTGAGGGCAGCAAAGAACCCAGCGGCACCTATTCCGTCAACACGTTGCTGGCCAATATCCACAAGCAAAATGTAACGCGCTTTCCCTATGAAATCTCTCGTATGGCCCAGGATATTGCCGGCGGGTTGATGGTAACCATGCCTTCCGAGATGGATTTAGAAGCACCGGAAACCGGCAAATGGATAGAGAAGTACTTTACAGCCAATTCTGATGTGCCGACACTCAACCGGATGCGCATTTTACGATTGATCGAAAATTTGACACTTGGAACAGCTGCCGTCGGTTACCTGACCGAATCCATGCATGGTGCCGGATCTCCCCAGGCACAAAGAATCATGATTTCACGACTTGTCGATATGATGGAAAAGACGAAAGCGGCCAGGAAGCTGTGTGGTATTGATAATTAGCCTAACCCAAACATTTCAGATTCCTGAATCCTCGACCCCTTGAATCCTTTCTCCCAACTAACCCACATGTCCGGGGCGGTCACAACGAAGGATGAAAATATGGAATCCCCTTTTCGGAGTAACCGGAACGTTCCAGATCGATGAGTCGCTTCTTGGTTTCCAGGCCACCACCGAAACCGGTCAAGGAGCCATCACTGCCGATGACCCGGTGACAGGGAACAATGATGGGAATGGGGTTCTTACCGTTGGCGCCCCCCACGGCCCGGACAGCCTTGGGGTTGCCGATGGCTTTTGCTATGGTTTTGTAGCTCACAAGTTCACCATAGGGAATGTTGCGCAATGCCTCCCAGACCTCGAGTTGGAAGGGCGTGCCCACAGGTGCCAGGGGAATATCGAAGTGTTTTAATTCACATTTGAAATAGGCCCGCAGCTGCACTTTGAGCGACGCGAAGAAATCCGGTTTTTTCTTCCAGTCATCTCGGATGATGATGGGGTTTTTCTCTTTTTCCAAATTGATGTGTCTCAGGCCGGCTTTATCGCCAACAAGAGTCAGAGTACCGATTAGTCCTGTTTCAAAAAAGTCATAGTACAAGATGCATTCTCCTTTAAACGTGCCATAAGTAGATGGCGGCATAAGCCCGCCAAGGGCGCCATTCTTCCGCTCTTTCCAATATTTGCTTCGGAGTGGGTCGTTTATCGCCCTGCTGCAAGGCCTTGATGATGCCAAGGTCGGCAGCCGGAAAAGCGTCGGGTTCGTCCAACGCCCGCATGGCGATATACTGGGCCGTCCAGTCCCCGATACCGGGAATCCGGGTCAGCTGTTTGATAAAGTTTTCCAGGGACTCTTTCACAAGCAAAGATATCTCTCCACACGCCACGGCCCGGGAAAGTATTCTGATTGTCTCTACTCTCTTTACAGGCATGCCGATGCGTCCCAGTTCGAATGTACCCAACTCCCGAGCGGTTGGAAAAAAATAGGTCAGCCCCGACTGGTGGGCGGATTCAAATCGCGGTCCGGCCTTTGCGACGATCCGGCCGATGACGGTACGGGCGCCTTTAACGGAGATCTGCTGACCCACCACAGCTCTGACGGCAACTTCAAAGGGATCCCAGGCGCCGGGCAGTCTAAGACCGGGCTGCTTGCGAACGACCTCTTTCAGCACCGGGTCAGCGGCAAAAACTTTATGGATGGCCATCATATTTGCATCCAGGTCGAACATGCGGCGCACCCGCTCCACCAGGGGCATCAGGTCGCGACTGGCCGACAAGGCTGTTGTCAGTAGCAAAGCATTATCTTTGGCGGCATGGGCTACGGAAATCATGCCGGTGGTCTCGTTTATTCGAATGGTACGATGGTATACACCCTTTTCGACGAATTCCACGCCGGGGATAGCCCGTGATTGAAAAAAATCAAGCATGCCTTGCCAATCGAAAGGCGGGCGGTAGGACAGGGTCAGCTTGCATCGAAAAAGTGCCTTCTCACCCATACGGTTACTTTTAATCGGATGGCGAAAGGCCGACGGGGTCTTACCATATATTTTCTTGAAAGCGGCGTTGAAGCGCCGGATACTACCGAAACCGGATGCAAAAGCGATTTGGGAAATGGGCAGTTGGGTTTCGTTGAGAAGTTTTTTGGCAAACAAGATTTTTTGAGTGGTTGCCAGAGCTATAGGCGATGCGCCGACGTGGGTTTGAAACAACCGTCGTAAATGGCGGCCGCCCACACCCAGTTTCAAGGCCAGGTTCTCAAGGTTGCCTTCATTCAAGACACCTTGACGAATCAGCAGCATGGCCCGGGAAACCGTGGCCGAGGTACCGTCCCAGGCCGGACTGCCCGGTGATGTTTCGGGACGGCATCGTAAGCATGGGCGCAGCCCGGCTTCCGCAGCCGCAGCCGCCGTTGGAAAGTAGACAATGTTCTCCGGCTTGGCCGAACGCACTGGACAGATGGGCCGGCAATAAACGCCGGTACTCAAAACTCCGATGAAAAACAGGCCGTCAAATCGCGGGTCTTTTGCTAACATCGCCCTGTCACAGACGCGTTTTTTCAATATCATGTCCGTGTCCTTCTGATCGTGGCAGCTTGAAACCCTATATTGACGGCTTTCGATAATTTAGGCAAGACGTTTTCGGACATACATACTCCACCTGACCCCGTTCGTAAGGCCACGGGGTTAGCGCTTGCAGTTTCAGATTTTTTTCGGGATTATAACCCATAAAAGATACCCCCGAAAGCGGATGGGTGATCCCTGTGCGAAAGTGAAACTGTCTGAGGTCCATAGAGCCCGTTATGCCGAACAGCTTGTAAGCATAACCAGATAAACGCAGCCGGTATTCAAAAAACAAAATTCATCTTAAAGATATGGCTCTGTTCGGCATTACGGTCTCTTGGGAGCGAGTTTTTCACGTTCGCACAGGGATTATCCACCCGCGATACCACCAACCTTTTTTTGGGTTATCATCCCGATCATTTTCACTCTTACACCATCTTTCTGAGTTCTTTTTTTAAAATTTTACCCACCAGCGATTTCGGCAGGGTATCAACAAATTTTACCTTTGAAGGCGCTTTATACGGCGTAATTTTGGAGGTCGCATAATCGATGACTTCCGATTCGACAAGTTCTTCTCCGGGCATTCTTACCACAAATGCCATCAGGGCTTCACCGTATTTTTCGTCCGGAATTCCGATGACCGCCACTTCTGCAATTAACGGATGTTTTTCAAGGTAGCCTTCGATTTCACTCGGGTAGATGTTGTATCCGCCTTTGATCACAAGATCCTTGATGCGGTCTGTAATAAAGAGATAACCATCTTTGTCTACATAACCGACATCACCGGTGTGCAGCCATCCATTGCGCAATGTCTCCTGTGTTTCTTTGGGTTGTTTATAATAGCCGATCATGACATTCGGACCCTTCACAACGATTTCCCCCTGTTCCCCCACCGGGAGTTCTTTGTCCTCCAGATCGAAAATCTTCACTTCTACACCTGGTATGGGAACACCGGTGGACCCCTTTTTCAACGGCAAGCCCGGGCGACAGAGCGCAACAGAAGGAGATGCTTCGGTAAGACCGTATGCTTCATACATCCGGCAGTCAAATTTTTTGGTAAAAGACTTGTAAAGCTCCTCTGTAACCGGGGCTGCGCTGATGGTGCACTTGACCATGGAGCTAAGATCGTATTTCTCGGCAGCCGGATGGTGCAACATGATTTGATACATGGTGGGAACACCAATAAAATTAGTTGCCCGGTACTTCTCAATTAAACGGAATACTTCTTCGGGATCGAACCAGGTCAGCAGCACGCCATACGAATCCTTGAAAGGAACCACATTGCCGGCATTCATGACGACGACACCAAATGAATGTGCCAGCGGTAAACAAAGAATCGTGACATCGGGTTTATCTGTTTTGGCTGCATTCCAGGTGGCGACGGCGTTGGTGTGCAGATTGTTGTGGGAGAGCATGACCCCTTTGGGGCGACCGGTGGTTCCGGATGTATATATCATCAAGGCAATGTCGTGATCATCCATCTCCTCGGCCATTTCAAGCGGATCATTTGCATCCACCAAACCATGAAAACCAACCCTGTCCCCCTGATTTCCACCGTTCAGTACAACGACATTATGGATGTGCTCGATTCCTTCACGAGCTTTATCTATTTTTTCCAGCAGGTCCTGACTGGTAATCACCATCTTCGCATCCGAATGATCCAGGATGTAGCGGGTCTCATCCTCACCCAGAAGAAACATAATAGGCACAATGACGGCGCCGATACGCCATATGGCGCCGAAGCAGGCAAAAACTTCGGGAGAGTTTGGCATGGATACAACCACGTGATCTCCACGACCGACACCGAGAGATTTCAGCCCGGCAGCGAGTCTGCAGCTCATCTCATAAATGCGAGTGGTGGTGTATGTTTCGTCCTGATAGACCAACGAATTTGTTTCACCGAATTTTGCGATGCGTTCTTCACTTAATTTCACGAGATTCATTCCTGCCTCCTTTCGATTGGTGAATTTCTTTCACGGTATGACTGTTTTTTAGCATATATCTTCAACAAATTCCAGTTTGCAACCATTTCAAAAAATCCACATCTTGTTGTTTTAACACTTTCCTGATACTGTGTATTTATTTCTTGAATCTGGCTCGAAATCATCCCGTCTGACAGAATAGCAAAGGGAGCTAAGCATGTTCGCCAGGGACTTCATGGACACCCAGTTTCACACCCTTCATCCCCAGCAGAATATCGCTGAGGCGGTCTCAGCATTTCAAAAGGCCTCAGAAAGCGAAGAAAAAAAAATCTTCGGCATGATGGTAACTGACGATGAAGATCGGCTAGTCGGCATGCTCTCCATGTACGACGTCCTGAACTACGTGCAACCCAAAAACGTGGCCATTCTCGGGGAGATGGAAGATCTGGACCCCGCTCAGGTTTACAGCAATCGCTTGAAAACCATCCGGTCCATTCTTGTTGACGACATAATGACTACCACGGTGGTCACTGTCCAACCGGACACACACCTGATGGTCATTGCGGAGATTATGATCAAGAAGCATATCCGACGACTTCCTGTGGTCAAAGACCAAACGGTGGTGGGCATCGTCTATGTTTCTGATGTATTCTATTGGATGATGACCATATTTACCTCGAATGATGCTTGACAGTAATGCTTTTCAGCTAACCAGAAGGTTTCCGAGCAACGTTCAGAAGGAACCCCGGACATGCCCTTAGTTGAAACACGCAGCGTATTCAGCGGTATCCCTGTGAGCGAAGCCATGCGGCGACAGGTAATCAGTCTACCCTTTTCAGCGGATATTGGACAGGGCATCCGTATGATGATCCGGTACAAGGCCAATGCCGTGCTGCTCACTGATAAAAGCGTCCCTTTCGGTGTGGTGTCGAAAACGGATCTCATGGGCGCCTTTTATGCAGATTTCCCGACGGAAACACCGCTGGGCGACGTGATGGGTAGCCAGCCAATCGCTTGCTTCCCGGACGATCCATTGGAGAGCGCGTTGGAGATTATGGAGGCCGCTGGTGTGCACCGACTGTACGTCACCGGCGCAAATCGAGAGGAGGTCATCGGCACGGTGGCCTACTCGGAAATCGTGGGCCTGCTCTACCGGTACTGCCGGGCCTGCGAACGCGGAACCGCAAAAAAACGGATGAAACTATCCGGGATCGATCCATCAGCACGTCTTACGGTGAGAGAAGTCATGACGCAGGACGTATGGTCTTGCCGTGACAAAGATCGGCTCTTCACGGTCATCGAAACCCTGTCTACCCACCATATGGGCGCTGTGCTCGTCAAAGACGAGGCCCAGTCCCCCGTCGGTGTCATATCGAAAACCGATCTCATTCTTGCCTATCACCACGGTGTGTCTCAGGAAACCGAATCAAGGGAGATTATGAACAAACCGGTCCATTCCGTGCCGGCTGAGGAGCTTTTGTCTAAAGCCATCCAGCAGATGCTCATCAATGACGTTCAACGCCTGTTCGTCCACCGCGACGCATCCAACCCGGATCTAATCTGTGGTGTGCTGGCACTATCCGACTCCGCCAGATTCCGCTCAGGCTCGTGCCGCGCCTGTACCGCCGGGCGGATGTTAACCTGATGGCGCTATCGCAATCGGAGAAAAAGAAATGAATGTTATCTGGATAACTTCGGACACGCTTAGACGGGATCACATCGGAGCCTATGGCAACAAACAGATTCAAACCCCTTCTCTGGACATGCTTGCAGCGAGATCGGTCCGATTCCAACGCCATTATGCTGCCGGGTTTCCGACCATGCCCACCCGCGCAGATCATTTTACGGGGCGCTGGACCATGTCTTTTATGGGATGATCTCCCCTGCCCTCAAGCGTGACCACCCTACCTGAAATCCTGTCCGCAAAAGGGCTGCATACAGCGGCTGTGGTCGACACGCCTTTCTATCTACG
>QMMS01000182.1 GCA_003647375.1 Deltaproteobacteria bacterium | reverse complement strand
TCCGAGGGGTGGAGGTTTGGAGGGTTCGAGGGTAGCTGAAAGCTATCGGCTGTACGCAACCTAATAGCCTACAGTCTAAACCCCAACCCGGATAAACCGGAAAAGAAAAAGATATTTTATCACGAAATCACGAAAGTACGAACGCGCAGCGCAGGCGCTTGCGCCGCGTGACCACGAAAAAGACCATGAAGACTTTCGTGTTTTTCAGATTTCGTGTTTTCGTGATTGTTTTTATTTTGCTACAAAATATACAAATTTTACAGTTAAGGGACTAAAAGGCTATCAGGGGTTTGGAGGGGAATAGAGTTTGTTGAGTTTATTGGCTTCATTGGGTTGTTTAAACGGTAAGTGTTGGGGATCATATACCGTTTACCGATAGCAACTCAATAAACACAACGAACACAATGAACATAACAAACTGATTTGTAGCTTCCCAGCTATAGTTTAACATCTTATCGGAGGAAAAAAGTGAATAACCCATCGATTTCAGAACTAAGACAATTTATGGAAACATACGTGGCAGGGGAGCCGGCCAGGTTGAATCATGAGGGATGGTGGCGAAAACCATTGCTGGTTTCATCGCCCATCGACCAGAGATTCGATGTCTTGCCGAAGATTGCCATGGATGAGCATCTACATCCACAGGACTTGCTGAAAACAGCCAGATCAGTCATCGTTTTCTTCCTTCCGTTTGTGAAGACTCTCATCAAAGAGAATCGTTCAAGCAAAAGACCCTGCAGGAACTGGGGTGTTGCCTACGTTGAAACCAACGATCTCATCAACCGGACAGGGGAGGCCATAGCAGAATATCTGAAGAGGGCGGGCTATGCATCCGAGTTAACGCCGGCCACCCACAATTTTGACGAGAAACGGCTCATGGCACGCTGGTCCCACAAGCATCTTGCCCACCTGACGGGTCTGGGGCGGTTTGGAACCCACTCTATGCTGATAACGCCATCCGGTGTCTGTGGACGTTTTGGTAGCCTGGTTACCGAAGCGGACCTGGGTGACAACCCACTCATGGAGACCCCAGAGGCCTGTTTGCTCAAGGCTGGGAAAAAATGTGGCAAATGTATCGAGCGGTGCCCGGTAAATGCACTCACAGAGAATGGATTTGATCGACGGAAATGCTGGGACAGGCTGAACGAAAACCTGCATACGCTTGATTATTATGCGGACCTGCCTCTAACTACCCACGTGTGCGGAAAGTGTGCTGCCATGCTGCCGTGCAGCTTTATCAATCCCGTGAAATATATGGCATAGCTCGATTTTAACAAGAAGCTATACAAGGTTGGAACTATGAACCGGCGCCGAAGACGCCCCATGCCATACCCCGGGAATTCGCGTATCGCAGAACTTGCAATGATTTCCCACCAGGTTATAGGTTGGAACAAAATATCCTTTTCGCTCGATCAGCAATTTTTTACAGTTATGACAGTAAGTGTTGTTACCTTCATGGCGGGCGACGTTACCGACATACGCATAATGAATCCCTTGCTGCATGGCCAATTCCCGATAGCGGGTCAACGTGGAAACCGGGGTCGGGGGCAGTCGATCCAATTTGTAACGCGGAAAAAATCGCAGGAAGTGAAGCGGATAATCAGGGCCGATGTTTTCTAAAATCCAGTCGCACATGGCCTTGATCATGTCCTCATCATCTGTATAGCCGGGCACCACCAAATGGATCATCTCGAAATGGACGCCTTGTTCGTGCAGGGTTTTGAAGGTGTCTAATACGGGCTTTAAACGACCGCCGTTAAGTTTACGGTAAATCCCGTCATCGTAAGACTTAATATTGAGTGTGGCCGAATCCAGCACCTTGCAGAGCTCCAGAAGCGGTTTCGTATTAATGTAAGCGTTGGACACCCATAGATTATCTATGCCGGCTTCTCTGGCCAGACGGGCGGTATCGATCATGTATTCAAAAAATGTGATCGGCTCGGAGTAAGTGTAGGCGATTGATTGGGCCCGGGCCTTCTGGGCGGCTTTAATGACATCGGCCGGAAAAAGGTCGTAGGTATGGAGTACTTCATTGGGCTTGGCCTGGGATATTTCCCAGTTCTGACAGTTCAGACAGCGAAAATTGCAGCCGGTGGTGGCGAGGGAAAAAGTTTTTGTGTTCGGTTTGAAATGGTAAAGTGGTTTTTTTTCAATGGGGTCTGTGTTCACCGAACAGGGATTGCCATAGGCCAGGCTGTATAATTTACCGTCTATGTTGACTTTGGAACGGCAGACACTGCGATCACCCGGTGCCAGGATACAGCGGTTGGGGCAGATACCACAGACCACTTTATCGTTTTTTAATTTTTTATATAAAAACCCTTCGTGAGACCATTTCCAAAGCTTTTTAGGCGCATCGCCTTTAAACACTTTGCCGCGAATGTCACCGGCGATAGCGGCCTCGCAGGAATCAGGCCCAAATGGGCCGAAGCATTGGGAAGCAATGGTCGCGGTGAAACAAGCAGCGCTGCCGTAGATGAATTGACGTCTGGATAGTTTGTTCATGGTTAACGCTAATGCTCAATTTAGGTTCTACTTTGGCCCCTGCTCGTGCTGATTAAAATCAAACTAATCAATTTCAAGCCGATTAACCCCCCCGCGGTCCAAAGTATCCCCACATAAGGAATCAGGATGACACTGGTCAACAAAGTGCCGCAGGCAGCTCCCATCAGATCTGCAGAAAAGGAACGGGTGGCAGCAATGTTATCACTGCCCCTTAGATACAGTGCCACCGGGAATTGGAAGCCACAGGCCAGCGATACCGCAAAGCCGAACGATAGGTAAAAGGCTACCGGAAGGCGATCTGCAAAATTTGTGATGGCCAAAATAAACAGCACCAGGGAAGCAATCAGAAGCACGTCGGTCAGGGCCAGAATCTGCCTGCCCTGTCGGCGTAGCCGGTTACCGAGCCACGCACCGGGTAATAGACCGGCCAAGAATACAGTGATAATGATTCCGATTTGCAGGTAAATATAGCCGAAATAAATTTGAAATGCAAAGATAACCAATATTTCACTGCCCATGGTCATCCCCCCGGTTGAGAACAGAACAAACTCCTCTCTGGAAACGCGAAACAAGTATATTACAGAGAGGATGGCGATCACGAGAAAAAAGCCAGTCGGAGATGTTTGAAATTTCGCAAACCACTGGGAGAACATCAAGCGCATCAAATAGGGTGAAGTATCAACATTGCGAGGGGTTGAAGGGTCCATAAGCGTATTCAATCGATTGATTCTCTCGGGTGACAAATTGCCGTAAAAAAAACCGCTGATATATGCGGTGGAAATACCTTTTTGTTCTAGGATAGTCGGAATATCTGTGTTCAGCTTGCTGTCACTGCACAAAAAAAATACCTTTTGTCCGGGAAGCAACAACACATTTTTAAAATAAGTTCCGGCAGTATTGTAAAGAGAGGACAATTTTTGACGCTGGGGTTCCGCAAGATAGTTGTCAAAACCCTGCATGGAAAAACTCAACACACCGTCTTCGACAAGGTGTTTACTTGCCATTTCAAAAAAACCCTCCGTGTAAAAACGATTAATTTGGAAAGTGTTGGGTTCGGGCAAATTGACGATGATGGCATCGTAGGCTTTTTTTGATTGAGACAGATAGGCCCGACCATCCTGATGGATAACATTTAAACCCCTGATTTTTTTGATCATGTCAAAGCGAAATTGTACAGCGGCAACTTCGGGATCCAGTTCCACGTAATCAACTGATTGAGTTGGGTATTTTTCCAGCTCGGTCATGACACCGCCTTCGGCCGAAATCAGCAACACATTTTGAATGCCATCCAGCTGGGACAAAGGGTAATGAATCGTTTCTTCCGCAATGCTCAGGTTCTGATTACTGAACATCGGTACGCCGTTCTCAAACAAGGTGAATTGCTCTTGGTCCTGATGGACTGCAATGCGGCCATGCCGGGTTTCGCGATAGAAAACCACCTTGCCTTCGGTGGGTGCCGGCAAAATATTTTCAAGCCCGATACTGCCACACAGAATCGCGGCAACAAAGACGACGGCAGTTAAAACGCCGGGATTATTTCTGCGTGAGGGAGCAAAAAGCAGATAGCTCGACACCAGCAACGGCAGGTGCGCCAGAAGTAGAGCCGTCAGGGGGCTTACCAGAAAAACCAGAGCAAAAGAGAATAGAGCACCACCGGAGACGTCCCCGATGTTGTCGGTAATATAAATGCGGGCACCGGGATAATCAGCTGTGTCGGTCCGCAGCACAAAAAGGCTGTAAGGCAGCACAAAACCAAGTAGCAGGCAGTAAGGGGCAATGGTCAGAAAGCTGAACAGCAAGGTGGGATAAAACCCCACCGAACTACCTTGGATAAAGATGACATCACGTAGGTGGCGAATAGCCAGGATTTGCAGGACAGCAAGGGAACTTAAAACCAGGGAAAGCCCCGCCAGAATGTTGGTCGTGGGTTTGCGTGAGTGTTTGACAATGACGCGGGCTATCAGGGTACCAATACCACCCAGAATAAGCCAGTTGAAGAGAATCAAGGCGATGATGATTTCATTGCCCTGGAATTGAGTTAAAAATTCCCGAATGGTTAGCAACTGAGTAACCACGGAGGAAATGCCCGTGGCAATGACAACCCGAATTATGGCACGATCATTGATTTTCTTCAAAATATTGAACCTGGTAAGTCAAAACTTCCAATTCTGAATTTTTCCAGGCATCGGAAGGCAGGCCGGCTTTCCTGCACAGATGGGTAAGAAAATCTTCAGGCCTGGGCAACTGCTCCCATACCTGGGGTAGAAAGGTGGCGCCGGAATGGCCTTTTCGAATAATGACCCCGTCAACATGGGCGCGAAGCTTTTTGATTAGATCTTGCTCATCCCGGAATACAAGTGGTTGTGGTTCCGTTAATATACTGACCTCTATCTCTGTCCGGTCCAGTTCATCTTTCGACAGAGGAGAAAAACGGGGATCATGAAAAGCCGCATTTACCGCATTGCGCTTGACGCCATGTAAAACAGCTTCCGTCGATGTCAGGTTGCCGATACACCCCCGCAATTCCCCTTTGATTTTAAGCGTGACAAAAGTTCCGTAATGTAACTTAAAGCGATCATCTTTCAGGGCCGAAAGCAGATCTTCGGAGACGGGCTCGGAATCATCAACTCCCAGTTTATCCATTATGGTTTTGCGGGCCAGTTTTACCAGCACCTGGCCCTGCGCTTCACTGAATTTCGCACCGGTGTTGTCTCTATTTTCCATAGACAGGTCTTCCCAAAAGGCGATGGCGGCATATCCCACTACCCGTGATCGATCACCTGCAGTGTCACCGCTGTTGGAATAGTGGAGAAGTAACGGGTGCCAGTGATGACGCCGGGCTATTTCTGTCAATATTAAAAGCGGAATCTTTCCGCAGGCCCTGTTATCCGTCTTGACCAGCTTATCCGGATTCAGGTTTACGATTTCGTCAATGGTTTCACGATCCCTGACAACCGCTTCATCGTAGGAAAGAAAATGAGAAAGATCGGAGCTGACCACCAGCAGGGTATCGATGTCAATAATTGAATCCAGGGCATTTGATATCTGCAGCACGTCGCCATGCCCAACTATAATCGGTACCAGTTGAAAATCATTGAGGTAGCGTTGTAAAAAGGGCAGGATCACTTCCAGTGAATGTTCTTTGTCCTGGGATACCGGCAAAGGTTGAAACAGATCCGGCTGCAGTCGCAATTTTGCGCTGTCTTTGTGAAGATTGATTTTCCCCAGGGGGGTTTCATACGCAGTAACGTCACAGATGGCTGCGTTTTTGAATCCGATACGATGATCGGGCCCCAGCAGAATTACTTTGGAAAATTGATCAGCCGACAGAACCCGGGCTGCGTGAGCTGCGGTCCATCCCGAGTAAATATAGCCGGCATGAGGCATGATAATGGCTCTAAGGCGTTTGTTTTTGGGAATTTGGAGGTGGGTTTTATGCGCTTTGCTGGTGAGTTGATCGATGTTCTGCCCTAACTCAGAAGGATCAGCTTCGTAAAAATGGCCGGCCCAGACCGATTTGCGGACGGTTTCCGCAGGGACAGCGTGAGGGGGTAACGGGACGGACAAAGCGAGAGCTAACACGAGGAATAAGAGCGGATTGGACATAGCCTTCATAGGACAGAACCCAGTATTTATATGAGGAGTAAACAGCTAATAAATACACGGGTAACCAAAGGCTGTCAAATAATTTGAAAGGTTTCGGGTGTCAGGAGAATTGAGGTCATATACTGCCCGGCAGAGGTAGGTCATTTATCCAGGGTCAGGATGCGCAGAGATGGATTTCTAGCTCATGACGGCCTGATAAACATATCCGGCGATTAAGGAGCCTCCGATTCCTATGCAAAGATAAATCGTAAACGTCTGGCGTTTAACCAGGGCAAACACGGCGGTCATGGCAGGTATGGTGGTGACCGGGCCAGCTACCAAAAAGGCCAGTGCCGCTCCGTGGCTCATTCCATTTTTGAGAAGCCCCTCAACAATTGGAATTGCACCAACCCCTGAGGTGTAGACAGGAATACCGATGGCTGTGGCAAGGGGTATAGAAAAAACCTGATTTTTGCCAAGTGCAGAGGAAATCCAAATTGGATCTATATAATGCACAATAAGAGATTCGAGAATATAAGCAATAAGCAGCCATTTGCCAAGGAATAGGGAAATATTCAAAACTTTAGGCCAAAAATCATTCCAAAATTTCGAACCAGACGGGCCGGTCGTGTCTGTATTCTCATCCGAACCGCAACATGAACTTTGAGACAAGCTCAACCCCTGGAGTTGGTTGTTTAGTATGCCGAAAGAAGACAAAGCGTATACGAGGTAACCAGCTCCTGCTCCCATTAAAACAGCTGTAACAAGCCGGGCTACAGCAAAATCCATCCCCAATACAGCACCTGTAAGAACAAATATGGACGGACTCATTAACGGAGAACTAATCCAGAACGCCATTACCGGTCCAAGCGGCACCCCGCTCGCCAATAGAGCGGCAATCAAGGGAATAACGCCACATGAACACAAGGGTATGGTGGCCCCGACAATCGCAGCACCGGCGATGGCAATTTTCTCCCTCCGGTTAAACACCGCTTTAATTCGATCTGCAAAGCCAGATACGGTCACCCATGCAGAAATACACACGCTCAATAGGAAGAAAGGTAAAATTGACCAAATATTTTTACCCACAAAGACAAGGTTCGATAATACGTGGTACCAAAAAACTTCCGGCTTTAAACCTGGTACAATGCCGGTACTGAAAACCAAGAGAGTGATACCAGCCAGCCCGGAGAATCCGCAGATCCAGAAAGCAGTGGATTTTGTGGCAATAGATGATATTGCCGTACCTGCTGCAGTGGCGTTATCTGATAGGGTAGTTTCTTCAGAAGGACTCCCACAACAGGGCTTCTCAGATGATTTCTGAACCGGTAATCTTTTCGCTGCGTCTTCATGTTCCATGTGGCAAGAATAAACATAAAAAATTAGGGTGTCAACTATATTTAAGTTAAGGTTTGACAGAATAAAATTTATACTATATATTCCAATAAAGGAATACAAAGATAGAGGAAATGAAATCATTTATCAAGGTTATGAAGGCGTTGTCAGATCCGAATCGGGTCAAAATTGTCAAACTGCTTCAACAGAAAAAGATGTGTGTATGTGAACTCCAGGGAGCCCTTGGCATCACACAGCCAAGTGTTTCCAAGCATCTCAAGATTCTGGAAGAAGCGGGCGTGGTTGATTATCTAAAGGATGGGTTGTGGGTAAATTACTATCTATCAAGTGGGAGCGGAAGCCCCTATGTGGCTACAATACTAGGAAATTTGAAGCACTGGCTGGATGATGACCCACAAATTGTTGAATTGATAGAAAAGGTTCCATTTATAGATCGCAATGAGTTGTGCAAGAAATAATTTATTTGATAATATATAGCTATAATAACATATAAGCATATTATTTCTTAACCGTCTGATCTAATTAAGCGCTGTCAAAGGAATGGATAACGAAAAGAAAAACAAGGAGGTCTAAATGGAAGCTAAGGATGTATTGAACGAAACCTTTAAATTTCACGGGCATATCTGCTGGGCAAGCGCAATCGGAACGCGTGCGGGACTGGCGGCACTTCGTGAACTGGGTGTTGGACGTACCGGCACGTCCGGTGAACTGCATTGTATCAGTGAAATTGGTGATAATCACGGTGCGCAGTGTTTTGCAGATGGTGTTCAGTACAGCACAGGTTGCACGCTCGGCAAGGCAAACATTGAAAAAACGGGTTGGGGAAAACTGGCGATCACGCTGATTGACAAGAAAAAAGAACAGGCAATTCGGGTATCATACAAACCTGGACGACACCAAATGATTGCTGAATCCTCTTTCATGAAAAAACGCGCAGCAGGTGTTCCACCGAATCAGATCCCACAGGAAGAAGCTTGGGAGATGGTCAACATGCTTTGGGATGCCCCGGAATCCGAAGTCCTGACAGTAGGCAAGGTAGAACCTTACCCTTATGAGGACTTCGGAGAAGTGATGGGGTTGATTCCCTGTGCAAGCTGCGGGGAGATGGTGTCCAAAATGTATTTGCGGGTTGTGGGAGATAAACACATGTGTATCCCGTGTTCGGGCTACGATGGTTAATAAAAGAGGTAAAATATCGTGAACCATTTTGATGGGTTCGGTTTTGACATCGTTCTGAACCGAAAAGGAACAAACAGTTACAAATGGGACAACGCAGAGGTTCTCAATGAAAATCTGCTTCCTTTGTCAGTTGCGGATATGGATTTTGCTGTGCCTTCCGAAGTTACACAAGCACTGGTAAACCGGACTGCAAATCCGGTATATGGGTATGAGTTTCAACCGGATGCTTTAAAAGAAGCCATTATTGCGTGGGAATACAAACGGCACGGGTTTAAAGTCCGCAAAGACTGGTTACTATTTACGCCCGGAGTGGTGAACGGTTTGGCTATTTCCATCTTGTCTTTTACAGAGAAGGGGGATCGGATTGTTGTCCAGCCCCCTGTTTACCCCCCCCCCCCCCCCCCCCTCTTTTTTCTTCCCTTCCTATTCAACCAAAACCACACCTTTCTCCCACTTTCGCTCTCTCTCTCACCCCCTCTCCCCCTCCACACACTTACTTTGTTTCCTATTT
>QMMS01000181.1 GCA_003647375.1 Deltaproteobacteria bacterium | reverse complement strand
CTTTTTCCGCGATATCGGCGTTGGACGCCATGATTTAACTCCTCAAAATAGCACGCTATTACTCCGGGTTAAATCTGTCGTCCGCCTTGATCTCACGAAAAAATCCTCATTTCTGGACGGACAATAGTTATTTCTACCTAAGTTGACCCCAAGGTTGCACAAACAACATGGCAAAGGATAATCAATGGCCAGCCAGAATGCCGAAAACGATATGACAAGAGCCAAGGTCAAGTTTGAAATTTACGGCGAAGAGATGATTGAAAAAAAAGTCAAGTCCAGTGGTAACAGTGGCCGGGTTTATCTTCCCCCGAACTGGGTCGGGCACCAGGTCAAGATCATTCGGATCGATTAACCTATTTATCTGAAAAGGATCTTTTTGTGAAAAATATCACCATCAGAAAAATGATAAAAGAAGACGTCGTTGAAATCAGTGCAATTTACGGCGGGATTATTCAAAAACCCGTACATCCTGATTTCAATGGTCTCATTGAACAACATGCGCAAAGAGATGAAGATATCTGTCTGGTGGCGGAACTCGACGGGAAGATTGTCGGCTTCATGATCAGCTATATCCTGACACTGGGGTTTGGCATCGAAAAAAGTGCATGGATCGCCACATTAGGTGTAAAGCCTGAATACATGGGGCAGGATATTGGAAAAAAACTGGCCCTTAAAATATTTGAATATTATAAATCCGAAGGGATTGAAAACGTATATACCTCCGTCAGATGGGACTCACCAGACCTGTTGTCTTTCTTCAAAACCATGGGATTCGACCGGAGCAATTTCATTAACCTGCGTAAATCCATATAAATATAAATTTGCTGCGCAAATTTATTTGTCGCGGCTTTGCCGCTCTTTAACCTTCCTGCATGTTTTTTCGATTGGCATAACTTACCGTAAATAGATACCCGGATCCAGAGGGCTCGGAACTGTTCATACCCTGTAAGAGTTTATCGTTTTACATATTCGGCTGTAATAAATCCTAAATCCGAATATCGAAATTCGAAACAAATTCAAATATCAAATGCTCAAATGACCCAAACATAACCCATGTGCTTCTGTATGCTGGGCTTGGTTTTGAACATTTGATTTTGGATCATTGGATATTGTTTAGCATTTCGAATTTCGTGCTTCGAATTTTAACCATTATTGACATCGGCATAGCCAATTATCTCTGACCTGGCCCAGAGAATCAGGTTTTCGATACTGAAGAAAATCTCCACCGACAAAACACATCAGGAGGATGTGGATCAGGCGGGGCGAATTGACATTCCACCATGATTTGGGGGTCGATTTCGTGAGTAAATCCTTCAAACTCACCTCGATGCATTTCCTTGCAGACAAACTCATCCAGACCACGACGCAGCCGTGCTTCCTGGGTGGGGCAAGAAGGAACGGTAATAAGAACCTCATCGGGGTTTTCTTCGATATGATAGCCCACGAGAATACACCAGGGGAAAAGTTTCAGTGCTTTCACAAAGCCTTTTAGACCTTTTTCCTCGATCTGGAATCGTTTCAAAAGATCCCTGGAGGCCATTCCAGATACACGCCGCCAAACTTTTTCGTTGATTCTCTCTGCGGTGGGCTGATCAAATGCCTCCCCTACTTTGATAAACCAGAATGCATCCATCACCCGATAGTGCCACAACAGGAATTCCGTGTATTGCTGTAAGTCCTCCCGGCTCATCTTTTCAAGGATTGTCAAGTCCATGCTCATCCCTTCATTTATAACGCAGAAAGTATCTGATCCCTATCCTCCAGGAATGCCTTGTAAAGCTTGTAATACGCGGTTTCTTCGTATTCAATCTCCCGAATGGGGTATTCGTCGAAACTTAAAATCACGGCACCCGGGCAGGCAAGTAGAATGGGTGAATGGGTGGCGATAATAAACTGGGCATGTCCCCGTCTGCTCATTCGTTTCAAAACGGACAAAAGCTCCAACTGGCTTTTGGGAGAAAGGGCGGTCTCAGGTTCATCCAGGAGATATAGCCCCTTGATTTTGTATCGCGCCTTAAACAAGGACATCAACGATTGCCCGTGTGACTGGGACATGAGCGATTTCCCCCCGAAATATGACAGCATGCCGGGATCCATGGAAGCCCATTCATCCAGATTTCGTGCAAAATTCCGAAATATGTCGGACGCAAAAAATGATCCTGGCACTCGGCCATTCTGCCAATCCAATGAAATATATCGATAGAGTTCTTTTTCGTATGGATTGTTGTTATAGCGTGAGCGGCTATGGCCCTGCCAGATATGGAAGCCGCATCCATGCGATGTGGCCTCGAGCAGTGTCGACTTCCCGGAACCATTCTCACCGACCAAAAAGGTTAGGTTGGAATGAAAAACAATCTCATCCGTGTGACGGAAAATGTCCAGGTTAAAAGGATATACTTTTTTGTCGGGATATTTCTCGGGAAAAAACGATACGCGCTTCAAATGCATGTTATGTCCTCACAAGTAGATACCCGGGTCCAAAGGGCCTGGCACTGATTCAACCATATAGGGGTTAATGTTATACACATTCATCGTGTGACAAATTCTAAATCCGAATATCGAAATACGAAACAAACCCAAATATCAAATGCTCAAATTCACCAAACATGTGTCCGTGACTTAACCATTCCAACTTTCGCGCCGATTTTTGATCATTTGAATTTTGGCCATTGGGTATTGTTTAGAATTTCGATATTCGTGCTTCGGATTTATATTATTATCTTCATCGTCATAGCCAAATATCTCTGACCTGGCCCAAAGGACCAGGTTTTAAACGCCGAAATAAATAGAGCGGCCCCGCCGCGATCAATAAATTCGCATAGCGAATTTATTTATGCTTTACAATCGTTTATTTTTCAACCATTAATAAAATCGTTGCACGATTTTATTTGTCGCGACGTTGTCGCTTTTATGACGAAAGAATCAACATCCCATCCCTGTAGCATTGAAAGGCCGGAATTTTTGTTTCACTTAAGCAAGTTTCAGGATATTCTGCAAACCACTTTATGCCATGACGGAGGAAATGGTTCATGACAGTTGCAGACGACATATTGAATGGAGACTTAAGGGCCGCGGGACGCCTGATGAGAGAGATGGATATGCTGACGCCTGAATCCCGGAAGGCATTAAAACACCTATTCCCCCACACGGGTCATGCCCATATTATTGGCGTTACGGGCTCGGCCGGCGCCGGAAAATCTACCCTGATAGCTGGATTGATCTCTCACTTCAGAAAGCAGGATAAATCCCTCGGCATTTTGGTGGTGGACCCATCAAGCCCTTTCACGGAAGGCGCCGTACTAGGTGACCGCATCCGCTTGCAGCGCCATGCCATGGATAAAGGTGTTTTCATTCACAGCATTGCTACACGTGGAAATACGGGAGGACTTTCTGCATCGGTCCCGGGAATCGTCGCTGTCATGGATGCCATGGGCAAGGACTTCATTCTTATCGAAACGGTAGGAGCCGGCCAGGATGAGGTAGATGTTCTGCACCTGGCCCATACAAATATCGTCGTTGTTACACCTTCCATGGGAGATCACATGCAGACCCTCAAGGCAGGCATTCTGGAAACCGCTCACATATTTGCGCTCAACAAATCCGATCAACCGGAAGCGACAGCAACCCATCAACTGCTTGAAATGATAACCCAAACGAAAAGCGATGCCGAAGATGCCTGGATTCCCCCCATTGTTCAGACCCAAGCGATTCAGCACCACGGCATTTCTGAATTGGCAAATCAGATCCATCGTCACGTAACATTTTCAATACAAACGGGATATCAAAAAAATGTGAGCGCCCGTTTACGTGGTTTGCTTACGCTGATACTTAGAGAGCAGGTATTGAATAAAATCAAATCAGAGCTTGGTAAGGATGATAAATGGCAAGATTTAATGGATCGAATGCACCAAAAACAAGTCGATCCCTACAGTGCAGCAGAAGAAATTCTTAATGAGATTTAAGGAGATGTTTGATGACCATCCAGGAAGCAACACCATGGACAATGCCCAGAGATGCCACAAAATTAATGGATGTCGCCCTCGGCAATGCACCAGCCGATCTGGCAGTTATCAATGCAACGCTGCTGAATGTATACACGGGTGAGTTGCTGAAAAATCAATCTATCAGCGTTGTCGATAAATGGATTGCCTATGTGGGGGAAGGCGCACAAGACGCCATCGGAACAAAAACTATGGTCATTGATGCGGACGGTAAAACCGTTATACCCGGGTTGATCGACGGCCACACACATCTTGGATGGATGTGCCCCATCGACCAATATTTGCGCTACATCATCCCGGGGGGCACCACAACCATCGTCACGGAAACACTGGAGCTTTATCCGGTGGGCGGGCTTGACGCGGTCCAGGAATTCCTGGCATCCTTGAAAGAGCAGCCCATTAAATTTCTCGCCACGGCACCCGCCATGGCATCCATCAGCCGGAAAGCAGGCCATATGCCGCTGCAGGATTTAAAACACCTTCTTTCATTCGGCAATGTTGTCGGATTAGGCGAAACCTATTGGCAGTCTGTTTTACAGCAACCAGACATTCTGCTCCCGCGTTTTGCCGAAACATTGAAATCCGGCAAAATCCTTGAAGGACATTCTGCCGGCGCCAGTGAAAAAAAACTGAATGCTTACATTGCCCCAGGCATTACATCCTGTCACGAACCCATAACAGCCGATGAAGTAATGCAGCGGTTGCGACTTGGAATTCACGTCATGGCCCGGGAAGGTAGCATTCGTAGAGATCTGAAAGAGATCGCAAAGATAAGCAAAACCGGTGTGGATCTAAGAAGGTTGATTCTGGTTACAGACGGAATTCATCCGGAGGATCTATTGGAAAAAGGATACATGGAGTATGTCGTTCAAAAAGCCATCGAATACGGCTTTGATCCGGTTGCTGCTGTTCAGATGGCCACGCTGAATGTAGCGGAGCATTTTGACCTGGATCATTGGGTCGGCGGTATCGCGCCAGGCAGGTTTGCTGACATGCTCGTTATTCCGGACATATCCTCCATCCGTCCGCTGACAGTCATTAGCAACGGCCAGGTCGTCTTTGACAACGACGCCCTTTCAGTCCCACCGCGTCCGTATCCTTTTTCCGATGAAAGCCGGCATAGCGTCCATCTTTCGACGCAATTCGAGTCTTTTCATTTCACCCTCGAAACGGTATCGCAATCTACGCAAGTGTCTGTTCGCGCCATCGAACTGGTTACCGATCTCGTCACAAAAGAAATTCACCTGACCTTGCCTGCAATTGATGGTAATATTACGAGTGATATTGGCCGGGACCTCCTGAAAGTCGCCGCCATAGATCGACGACATAACCAGGGGAAAACTTTTGTGGGACTTGTCAAAGGGTTCGGCCTCAAATCTGGCGCATTTGCCAGTAGTGCCGCATGGGACACCTCCGATATTATCGTTATCGGCACTAATGACCATGATATGGCCGTTGCCGTCAATCGCATACATGCCTTGCAGGGGGGATATGTGTTATGCGACAATGGCCAGGTGGTAAACGAAGTCCCTATGCCCGTATGGGGTTTGATATCCGACCTCTCTATACAAGAACTGGTGGCGCAATTAGCATCCTTGAAACTGGCACTTGCAGGCCGAGGGGTAATGTTTCCGGATCCTTTATTGACCATTATCACCCTTACCGGAGCGGCCATACCTTTTTTCAGAATATGCGAAGAGGGTTATGTAGACCTGAAAAGCGGGGATACTCTTGGTCTATATATTTAACTAAAGCGAGCGTTTCAAATTTGATGGTCTCGCAAAAAGTCAGAAAAGCTACTTTTTACAAGAGTGTTTTGTGTTTGGTGTTTAGTGTTTTGGAGTCTAACAGCTTGGTATATCAGCTTTTTTTCCATACTAAATCCAAAATACTAAACACCAAACACTTGATGAATTCGACTTTTTACGAATTCATCAAATTTAAGGATTTCATACATGAAAGAAGCAACCACAAACCAATCCAAGACAAATCAACAACAACCACCTCCATGGCTCAAAAAATGGATGGTTGCAACACGCCCGTTTGCCTTGCCGGCATCGACCATGTCGGTTATATTTGGCACCGTTCTGGCCATCACCATCGGCAACGCACCTTTTAATCTACTTCTCTTTCTTGCCGCATTTATCGGTATGGTGTTTCTGCACACCGGCAGCAACCTGCTCAATGATGTATTTGACTTCAAAAAAGGTATTGACAGAAACGTCAATCCCGTCAGCGGTGCCGTAGTTCGAGACTGGATCACGCCTGCTCAGGCGTTGCGGGCAGGGTTGCTTTTCCTTTTGATCGGGACCATTATCGGCCTGTTCATTGTAAGCCGTGTGGGCAAACCCATACTTTGGATCGGTATGACGGGTGTTGCGGTGGGTGGATTCTATACATGGGGGCCCATGCCGTTGAAATTCAATGCACTTGGGGACCTTGCCGTTTTCCTGAATTTCGGTGTCCTCGGTTCCCTGGGCGCCTGGACAGTTCAGACCGGCTCCCTTTCCTGGACACCCATTTTATGGGCCATCCCCATGTCCATTTTCGTCGTCGCTATCCTGCATGCCAATAACTGGCGCGACATCCAAAGTGATCAAGCCGGCGGCATCAAAACCATGGCCAGTGTTCTGGGGGATGCGACATCCGAAGGCTACTATACCTTTCTGCTCCTCTCTCCCTTTGCCATTATTCTAATCTTTCTGCTTTTGTCTATTTTCAATGGTCTGAGGCCGGAAATGCCCATGACATTCCTGATAATTTTTATCGCCATTCCCAAGGCGAACAGACTCATTAAAAAAGGAAAACGTAGAAAAAACCCGGCAATGCCTCTTGATTTTATTGCCCTGGATGGGGCAACAGCTCAATTGAATCTTATTTTCGGCATCCTTTGCACGGTTGCACTGGGTCTGGATTCTTTCCTGTCGGTGGTGTTGAAATAGGCCTGTCCCCTAAATCAGGAACAACTTGAACATCGAACGTCCAACGTCCAACATCGAATTTTGAATGGAAAAGATGAAGAAACCGGCGTGGGACTTGGGTTTCAATATTTTTTGATTCATCATTGGACGTTCGATGTTCGATGTTGGACGTTCATCTTTTCAAAATCATCATTCAATATTCCTTGTCCGATATTGGACATTCACGCATTTGAAGCTCAATGGATCCGGATTTCACGTATGAAACTGACAATCTCAACCACCTTTTTAGCCATCCTTCTTTTTGTACCCTTGTTCATCACAAGAGGCATGGGGCCTATCGACTTCTGGTGGTGGCTCTCCGCCAATTTAATCATCCTCATCTCCATAGCCGCATTTTTTGATCCAGCATGGCGTTCTTCCTTACGTCAAGATCTGGCCGGGAACATGCGCTTCAAAATCGGCATGGGAATCCTGGCCGCACTTTTTCTATACGTGGTTTTTTCTGCCGGTAATTTTCTTTCCAGAAACATCTTTACTTTTGCGGGAAGCGGTATCCAGGATGTCTATGCATTCAAGATGGGTGCATCAGGATTTCGAATTGCCGTCCTGATGATTATCATTATCGGACCCGGGGAAGAGCTCTTCTGGCGGGGTTTTCTTCAGCGCAATCTTCAAAACAAGGCAGGCAGATACCTGGGTTTTATCTTGGCAACCGGCATCTATACGCTCGTTCATCTGGGGAGCGGCAATGCTATGCTCGTGCTGGCGGCCGGTGTGTGTGGTCTGTTCTGGGGATACCTCTATCTCAGGTACGGTTCCATCACACTGAACATCGTCAGTCATACATTATGGGATGTAACCGTTTTTTTATGCCTGCCTTTTAACACGTAATGGGTCAATTTGTTTTGCGGTTATCTATAACGCTAAAACGATACCGTGTACAGCGGTCTGCGGGGGTTCGGTTTAAAGTCGGGCAACTGTCTGAGCTCGTTAGGTGCCGTTAGGCCCGCAGCATACAAATAGATGTTTACAAAGATATAACCAGTCGTTAATTATGAGCATATTTTAATCCGACTGGCAGCGGCGGGCCTTACGGCGCCTTAGGAGCGAGTTTTGGCCGGCTTTAAAGCGAATTTCCGCAGACCGCTAAGACAACCCAGCTTATGTTTTTCGGGTCAGACCATATGCATCGCCACCAACTCAGCGATATCCCGTGTCTTGATTTCCTCTTCTTTATCCAGTTCTTTCATGCCGTCTTCGAGCATGGTTAAGCAGAACGGACAACTTACCGCCACATTTGCCACCTGCTGGCCCACGATTTCCTCTGCTCGTTCCAGGTTGATTCTTTTTCCAATGGTCTCCTCCATCCACATTCTCCCCCCCCCGGCGCCACAACAAAAACTTTCCCGGCCATGTCGATGGAGCTCCTTGAGTCCCTCTTTTGACAGGGACTTCAGAATCGATCTGGGTTGATCATAAACCGAATTGTATCGTCCCAAATAGCAGGGATCATGATACGTCAAAGATCCTTCCAGTGATTTGCTTAAGGCTATTTTGCCCTCTTTTACGAGCTGGTCGATAAATTCCGAATGATGGATCACCTGGTAATTTCCGTCCATTTGCGGGTATTCATGTTTAAGCGTGTTGAAGCAATGGGGGCATGCTGTGATAATTTTTTTAACCTTGTAATTGTTCAAGGTTTCGATGTTTTCTTGCGCCATCATCTGGTATAACATCTCATTGCCCACACGTCTGGCAAAGTCGCCGGTGCATTTTTCCTCCACACCCAGAATTGCAAAGTCAATACCGGCTTTTTGCAGGATTTTGACCAGGCTGGTGGAAACTTTTTTGGTTCGATCATCGAATGAGCCGGCACAACCAACCCACAGCAAATAGTCGACATCGGCGTCATCCGCCATCGTTTTAACACCTAACCCCTTTGCCCAATCAGCGCGCTTATCATACCCTATTCCCCATGGGTTGCCGTTTCGCTCCAGACCCTTGAGGGCCGTATTCAATTCTTTGGGATAGGTTTCCGCCATCAGGGTCTGCCCCTGTCTCATGGCGATTATTCGCGGGACGTGCTCAATGGTCACCGGGCAAACCTCTTCACAGGCGCGGCAGGTAGTACAAGCCCAGAGTGTGTCCGTGTCGATCACATCACCAATAAGCTGCTTTTTGCTGTTGAGCTCAGCCATCTGTTCGGAAATCCGGGCTTTAATTTTATCCGTTTGGTCGGCATCGCCATTTATTTTGATGGATGCGGACAACTTCGCGCGTTTGACAATGTTGTCTGCATTATCGAAAAGTTCCAATTTCAGTTTGTCATTGAAGTCATG
>QMMS01000180.1 GCA_003647375.1 Deltaproteobacteria bacterium | reverse complement strand
CCGATGAAGAGTTCTCGTCAGGTGTTGTTCCTGTCTTTTCGGGTGCAGGCGTATCCAAAAGAGCGGCATTGTTCATTTCGGTTTTGGCAGCCTGAGCCTGGCCGGCATGCGAAACTTCGTCTTTTATCGGTATGGATGTTGATGCATCACTGGTGGCAATGTTGTTCCGGGGGGTGTTGATTTCGTAAGATTCGGGCTGGATGGAGACAATAGAAGGCGTCCTTTCCGGCATGAATCTGGGCACCAGGACGATCGCAGCCGCCACAAGGACGGCCATTGTGCCTACCAGGGCCCAAGAACGTTTGCGGGGGCTGTCAAAAGCCCTTTTCATGCACGATTGCACCAGAAACCAGTTGGCCTTGGTTTTGTTCTGAATAATCATGGTCAGCATACTGCGGTGGCAGAGGTTGACGATTTTTCGGGGGTATCCCCGGGTTGCCCTGAAGATGGCCCACATGGCTGGATAGGTAAACAACGCCAGCTTTTGAGCCACTGCGCTGGACTGGTTCAGACGGAACTGGATCATGTCGCGCGTATCCTTGAAACTCATGGGTTCCAGACGGTGATACAGATTGATCCGGTCCGTGAAATTGGCATATTTTTCCAGGGTCTTTTCAAACTCTTTTTGGGCGAAGATAGCGATCTGCAGCAGTTTGAAATCATTGGTTTCGTAGTTAAGGAATTCGCGCATGAGTTCCAGGCAAAACTCGGGAATTTTCTGCCCTTCATCGATGATCAGCACCGTGGTTTTCTCTTCATCCACCCCTTTTTGAAAGAGAGCGTTTTTTATGCGCTCCTTGAGCTGGTAGTCGTCTTCGCTTTTATCAGGCTTATCGGCGACCAGCATGTCGGTCACCGTCAAAAGAAACTCGTGGGCCGTGGAAAAGTAGGGATCAAGGACAAGGTGGGTCTCGATAGTGTCGTCTTTTCTGAGTTTACGGATGAGCTGCCGGCAGAGGGTGGTTTTGCCGGTGCCGACATCCCCGATAACGACATTCAGGCCCCGCTTGAGGCGCAGAGACAATTCAAGCTTCTGAAGACAGCCCACATGCTGCTGGGAATGAAAAAAATAATCCGGGTCCGGAGAATTGGAAAAGGGTTCCTTATTTAAGTTGAGAATAGTGAAATAATCCATAGCATCCTGACCCGCCGGCTTCGGCTAAAAAAATGACAGGGCGAAACCCCGAATCGTTTTAACGATATATAGTGAACGTTTGCATGCCCAGTTCACGGCTTCATCTCAGCTGAAAGAGAATGTCGGACAACCCGTTCAGTTGGACTCCGCAGTGTTGTCTTCCAGAGAGGCATCTTCAAGTTCGGCTTCCTGCCGCGTTCCCAGGATATGCGGCGTGATGAAAATCAACAGTTCTTCCATGGTGTTTTTGGTTGATTCGCCCTTGAACAGATAGCCTATAATGGGGATGTCTTTCAGCCAGGGAATGCCCGCATCGCCTTCTTCAATCTGTTCTTTGCTCAACCCGCCGATGACGGTGGTCTGACCGTTGAACACCATCACCTTGGTGATGGCCTGCTTGGTCTTGATGATGGGCTGGCCGCCGACACTGTTGGTGAAATCCAGCTGGTCTTTTTTTGTATTGATTTCGAGCTTGAGCGCGTTGTTGCCGATCACATGGGGGATGACCTCGAGGCTGAGCACGGCCTTTTTGTACTCGATCTTTACCTCTCCGTTTTCAACCGTCTGATAGGGAACTTCGTCTCCGCTTTCGATGATGGCTTTTTGATTGTCGATGGTGGTGATGGAGGGGCTGGAGAGGATGTTGACTTTGCCATCCTGCTGAAGTGCGGTGAGTTGGGCAGTGAGGATGCTGTCGCCCACGTTTTCCAGGGCAAATCCGAGTGCTAAAGCGGTGAAACCGAAATCGTTTGAGGGTACACCCGCACCAGCCGCACCCGTCGGAAAATTAACCGCCCAACCAGAGGTGGGGTCTATGCCCCCGGCGCTCAACGTGTTGCCCACGGTACCGGTGGAATTAATGCCCGGGGTCACCCAGAAATCACCGCTGTGGCTTATCCCGCCCCATTGCACACCGAGATCCCGGGCGGTTGCCTTGGTGGCCTCCACTATGTGAGCTTCGATCAGGATCTGGGGGGTGGGGCGGTCCAGTTCCATGATCAGGGGAATCATGCGTTGAAGATCGGTGTACATGGCTTGAATGATGAGGGAGTTGGTGTGCTCGTCCACCATGACCGACCCGACCTGACCGCCTTCAATATTTTGAGACAGGAATTTCTCCAGGCTGGTCTGCAGTTTTTTAGCTTCGGAAAATTCCACCTGCACCACCTGGGTAACCAGGGGTTCAGTCTTCTCCATATCTTTTTCCTGCTCGCGGATTTTCTGCTCCGTTGCCATCTGTTCGAGGCTGTTATTGCGGTCTTGCAGGGTAATGATGCGGAGGATATCCCCCTCCCATTCGTAGAACAGCCCCTGGGTGCGGAGGATGCTCATAAACACCTGGTCCCAGGAGGCTTCCTTTACATCTATGTTAACTGTCCCTTTGACACTGTCATTGATAATGAGATTGAGGCCAACGGCCCTGGTGAGCGCCCGCAACAGCACAGTAACATCGGTTTCGTGCATGCGCATGGTGATCTGTTTGGTGGGCAGCGCTTTCTCAGGTTCCTGGCTCTCTTGATCCATGGGCTGAATTTCGGAAACTTTCGGCGGGGGAGGGATTACCGTGCGTTGTTTAGCCTTAGGAGAATATCCCCGGGACTTTTCAGCCGTCATTTTCCACTGTTCAACAAATGGGTCCTTTTGCTCTTGATCATGAGCGCAACCGAAAAGCAGCGCCAACGAGAGGATGATAGGTATTGTCCAATGAGTTGCAGTGTTGGATTTGAATAGTTTTCTCATTTTAAATGCCGTTACTCCTTTGCTTCCTTCTGAATGCTGACGTTCTCATCCAAGGGAAGAATTATCGTTTTAGGATTGTTTTCAATCCCTATCACCACCTTATTCAGAGAAATGCTTTTTATATAATATCCGGCCTCGCTAAGCTGTTCTCCGGTTTCGTACTCCATGCCGTTCACAATCGCCAGGAGACTGTCTTCTGACTGCAGAAAACCTGTGTAGGCAAGCTTAATACTCTCTACCTGCACCTCGGCTTTGGCTTCGAAAGGTTGCGAGGTCAAAATGTCGCCGGATTGCAGAAACGGGCTCGCGGGCCATGCTTTTTCAGCCTGCTTGATAATGTATTTGTCAGCAACCGACACAGATTCACTGGAAAGATTGGTCGCGGCATCGACCACAAAGTTTTTAAGTTCAGCCATCTTTTCCTTAGAGACTTTCACAATCGATTGGTCCCCGGGCGAAAGGAACAGGCTATAGGCGCCATATGTGACGGCTATTATCATCAGAAGAACGATTATTCTCTCTCTATTCAGCATTGATCGATATCTCTGCCTCTTTGATTAGGTGACGCGTTAAGTGGTATAGCTATGGTTGCTGCTGTATTCCCTTCACCGATCCTGTGCTATCCAAATTGTCAGATCAATTTTATTATCATCTCCAAAGCTGCTTATCTGAATCACCTCGATATGTTCCAGATAGGGTAGACTTCCCAGATCCAACATCAAATTCCTCAGATTGTTAAATTTGCCGACAATGCCGATGCTCATTTTTAGGATGCCTGAATCGGTCATGAGACTCGCGATATCCGTATCGATATTCTTGAGCGTAAACCCGTTTACTTCGACTATTTCACGAATAATCGGCGTTATTTTTTCAGTGTCGCTGCGGGGCAATTTTTCAGCCGGCGGAAATGGCAGCGATCCCGGATTTTTGAACTGCGCCTTTTTCGAAAGATCTTCGAAAATAGGGGAAAGGATTTTTTGTTCATCGATTTTGTCTTTGAGAATACTGATTTCGTACATGGTGTTGTTGTAGGATATGTAATTGGGAAATATCGCCAGCAAAATGAATAACAACATCCCCCCGCCGAAAATCAGAATCACATATGTATTTCTAGTAGGCTGATATTTCATGGGCATCAACAGTTCCGATCATTATCAATACGTGTCTGCGTTAAAAAAACAAAATACATGATCCACAATACATATCGTAGTTTAAATACGACTATCGGCCATGCCTTGGTTGCCCCCTGTCAGACCAGGTCGAGCATGGCCCTGAATTGCAATACCTCTTTGTTATTAAAAAATTTGAATGATTTGTTCTCAATACTGGGTGTACTGAACAGGGGCGAACTTCCAATCTTTACGACATATCCAGCCAGGGTTGATTCGAAAGTGAGGCGGTCGCCGGTGATGATGCCTTCGACAACCAGTGTCTGCTTTCGGTCATTTCCCAAGGGTATCATTCCGTCACCAAAATTGGCTGTAATGCTCACCAGTTTTATTTCGGATGGCGTAATGTTCGATATTTCATTGATAACAGCCATGCCCTTATACCGTTCCCCCATCTTTTTCAGGGATTGGCGTTTGTTTTTTGTCTCACTGGCAAGATTGATGATCAGATTTTTGTTGACCAGGGGTTTGAATGTTTCAACTTCACGTTGCAACTGTACCAGTTCCCTGTTTTTATCCTTGAGGACCGAATTGCCCCAGACATAAATACCGGAACATATGGCCAGAAAAAAGATAACGCCGGTGGCAATGATGCGATTGATCATTTTGGTGCTGTCATCGGCATTTTTATCCTTGTAGGTATAGATAAAGTTGGGCGTGAGCGTGTTGTTGGAAAGGCCCAGCCCAATAGCAGGTGCGTAGGCTTCCTTGGCAGTGGGCTCGATGGGCAGGGTGGCGATGCCCAGATAGTTCAGCCTGGCAGAGAACGGATTCAGCGTGTCGATTTGAATGTCCAGCTGTTCCCGCATGTACTCGAGCAAATTGCCGTAGGCGCTCAGTTGTCCGGAAACGAATATGCGGCTCATGCGCTCATTGCCGAAGTGGAGATAGTAGTGCTCCAGTGTCCTTTCCACCTGCTTGATCAGACGTTCCAAGGCCGGAAGAATCATGGTGAACACATCGTGATCTTTGAGAACCTGCCCCGTTCCGTCTCCTCTAAAAGGGGCCTTATTGTTGATGTGATCGTTAAATATCTGCCGAGCCTGTTCGATGTCGAATATATAGGTCTCTTCGTTGATACCGAAAATACTGCTTTCGGAAGGATCGATGGTCTGTTCCGTGGTGTCGAGGCCGCTTTTGCCGAGTTCCTGGGCAACGGCTTCGATCATGCTGCGAATACCGGCCTTGATGCCACGCGAGAGGACCATATTCCCGTGTGAATAGATAACAATCCGTGACCAGTCCCTGCCGATAAAAAGACTGCAGACAAGCTTTTCACGGGCATCTATAACACTGGTCCTCAGCAGATTCTGGATGCCAAAGGGCACGATAGTAACGCCTGCCAAAGGAAACCCTATTTTTGCAAATAGGTTTTTCTGTTGAACGACTTCCTGTTTAGGGGCGACATAAGCCATGACCTCTATTTTATTGATACCGTCTTCAATGATGTCCCCCAGGACATCAAAGTCGAAAATCATCTCATTCTCATCAAAGGAGAGGTCTTTTTTCAAGGTCCAGTAAATGGCGTTGTCGATCTGCTTTTTTGAAACTTTGGGGATCTTCAGGTTGCGCGTTTCAACCCGGGCAGCTGAGATGGCAGCCCAGATGGCGGTCTGCCGGCTCTTGCCGCAGAAATCTTTGAGCGCATTCTTTATAAACGCCGGAAACGTCGGACTGCTTTGAGAGATTCCTTTAGGGTAGGGAATGGTGGCGAAGTCAAGCAGTTCGTGCTTGCGTTCGGAAACCTGATTGACCATGGCCATTTTTAGTTCGTGGTACCCGATATCCACCCCGACAGTTGTTCTTTTTCGGATGGGGATGATATTGGAAAAGAGGGGGGCAGAGTTGCTTTCAGCAATAGTTTCCTCTATAGGTTCCTCTGGCGCGTCCGTCAATATTTCCGCGTCCGGAACAGCGGTTGCTTCTGCTGAAAGATTAAATGGTTCCTGATCCTTTTCGCTATCTTCTCTTATCAGGTCCAGCAGTTTTTCAGTTGAAGATATTTCATCTTTCCCGGCCAAGGCAAGACTCCATGTTAAATTGTATAATTATTACAGGTTGGCATATAAATATATAACTTTGGACTATAGATATATAACAAAACATATTTATTCATAAATGCCAGGATTTGTCAAGAGTTCATTATATACAGGCAGTTGTTTTTATTTGAGTACTGTTTTATGGCAATCCATACAATGACCTTGAAAAACGGGCTTAATTCTGATTAATATTCATATGTTTTTAAGCTGGTATGCGCCCGGCATTTTCACAGAATTACCTGTTTTATGTTCCTTGGCGTGCCTTAACGTACCAATAATACAAGGAGATTTGCATTGGGAACAAACCGCAGATTCCGAGTTGGTCTCACCGATAAAATGGTTCTCATCGGTATCGGCCTTGCCGCCGTATACTGGATTTTGGACACCCTTCTTTCCATATTCATGTCTGTCGACCTGAATATGTCCAGTCGTTTGTTCGGGCCGGGACCTGCCGAGATCTGGCCCAGGGTCATTGTTATCTGCCTGTTTGTCATTTTCGGTTCCCATTCACAGTTTACCATAAACGAACGCAAAAAGGCCGAAGAAAAAAGCAGGCAGGAAACAGCCACGCGTGAACGGTTTCAACGCCTGTTGTCGCCTGACCTGGCGGAAATGGTCGTGTCCGGCGCTTTGAACGTTGAAAAAGGGGGCATCAACCGGGTTGCCACGGTCATGTTTGTGGATATCAGGGAGTTTACCTCCATGAGTGAAAATGTTCAGGCCGCCGAAGTGCTGCAGATGCTGAATGAGTATTACGAAAAAATTGTCGATATCGTCTTTGCCCATGAGGGCACAGTGGACAAGTTCATCGGTGATGCCATCATGGTCATCTGGGGGGCGCCGGTATCCCACGATGACGATCCTGCCCGGGCCGTTCGGGCAGCGGTTGATATTCGATGCGAATTGATTTCCATCAACCAGCAGCGGGTGGCTGAAGGAAAGAGGGAAATCAAAATAGGCATTGGGATCAACACGGGCAAAGTGGTTGCCGGATATATCGGTTCAAGCCAGACAATGAGCTATTCGGTTGTGGGCGATACGGTCAATACGGCCTCACGGCTCTGCTCGGCCGCCCGGGCCGATCAGATCATCATTTCTGAAGTCACATATGAAAAAACCAAGGGGTTGTTCCCAACCGAAGTACTCGATCCCTTGAAAGCCAAGGGAAAATTCAACCCCTTGAAAGTGTACAATATCCAGGCGTAAGATCCATTGGCAATAAACCCCATAGGCGGAGAATCATCCAAATTCATGCAAATCTCAGGTATCAGGGTCGGTTCAGGCTATGATGTGCATCGCCTGGTTTACGGCAGGAAGCTTGTGCTCGGCGGTGTCGAGATTCCCTTTGAAAAAGGTCTTCTGGGACATTCGGATGCCGATGTTCTGGTGCATGCCGTGTGCGACGCGTTCCTGGGGGCCTTGGGAATGGGGGATATAGGTCTTCTTTTTCCGGATACTGACCCTGAAAATAAAAATACCTCCAGTATGAAATTTCTTGAAAAAATTGCCGGCCTGATCCATAAGAACGGCTTCTATGTGATTAACGCCGATGCCACACTGATTGCCGAGGCGCCCCGCATGGCCGCCTATCGAACCAAAATGGAGAATAACATTGCGGCATCATTGAACATCGATAAAGAGGCCGTAAACGTCAAGGCCACAACCACCGAAGGCCTCGGTTTTGCGGGCAGGGGGGTGGGGATTGCCGCCCGATGTGTGGCCCTGATTCAGAAAAAAATGGAAGCTGAATGAACTTAAATATTTACAATACGCTGACCAGAAAAAAAGAGACATTTCAGAGCATTGAACCGGGAAAGGTCATGATGTACGTCTGCGGGCCCACTGTGTACGCTTCGTGCCACATTGGACATGCACGTGCTTTTGTGGTGTTTGATGTTGTCGTCAGGTATTTTCAGGCAAAGGGAATGACGGTTACCTACGTCCGCAACTTTACGGATGTCGATGACAAGATTATCAACCGGGCCAACGAACTCGACATGTCATCGGTTGAATTGGCAGACCTTTATATAAAAGAGTTTCAGGCTGATATGAAAGCACTGCATGTGGCGTCCCCCACTTTTGAACCACGCGTAACAGAACATATGCCTGAAATAATCGTTTTTGTGGAAAACCTGATCCAGAAAGGGGCCGCCTATACAAAGGACGGGGATGTCTATTTTTCCGTTGATGCCTTCGAGGCATACGGGAAACTGTCCGGGCGCAGATTGGATGACATGGAGGCCGGGGCGCGTGTTGACATTGACCCACGCAAAAAAAATCCATTTGATTTCGCTCTCTGGAAATCCGCCAAACCCGGTGAACCCTATTGGGAAAGTCCCTGGGGGCAGGGGAGGCCCGGTTGGCACATTGAATGCTCGGCCATGAGTTCAAAATATCTGGGCCGGACATTCGATATTCACGGCGGTGGCAAGGACCTTATTTTCCCCCACCATGAAAACGAAATCGCCCAATCGGAATGCGCAACAGGCAAGGCATTGGCCAACTACTGGATGCACAACGGGTTTGTCAACATCAACCAGGAAAAGATGTCCAAGTCACTTGGCAACTTTTTAATGGTCAAGGACGTACTGCAGCACTTCCATCCTGAAGCCGTGCGGCTGTTTCTGCTATCCAAGCAGTACCGCAAACCCATTGATTTCAGTGACAGCGCCCTTCTGGAATCGACAACCGCTCTCGACAGGATTTATGCACTGTTGCAGCGTGTTGAGAATCGGATCGGTCCTTCTGAAGAAGGTGTTGAAAATGCCGATGACATATCCGAACCATACTGGCAGCGTTTTTGCGAAGGCATGAACGACGATTTCAACACGGCCAGGGCACTCGCCCTCGTATTCGATGCCGTCCGCCAGGCGAATCGCCTAATGGATGAAAAAAAAGATGCGGCGGATGCAACAGTTGCAGCAAGTTTACGCCGTCTGCGGTGTGCCATCCTGAGGATGGGGAACGTGCTGGGCGTGATGAACCAATCCGCAGAAAGCTATTTTGCCGAAAAATTATCGACGCAGGCGTCAAAGCAGGAAATCGATCCGGAAGAAGTTGAAGCCCTGCTGAATGCTCGCGCAGCCGCCCGCAAAGATAAAGACTGGCAAAAAGCCGATGAAATTCGGGACCGCCTTGCCAATATGGACGTCGTGATCGAAGACCGCCCGGATGGAACGGTCTGGAGAATCGAGAAATG
>QMMS01000179.1 GCA_003647375.1 Deltaproteobacteria bacterium | reverse complement strand
GGGGAAACGCCGGACCCCGGTCCCGGGTGAAAAAGGGTATCCCGGCCAGATCCAATATGGTCAAAATATTGGTGTAGTCCAGTTCATACAACAGGCTGAAACCAATAATATCGAATTTTTTCAGGGGCGTATGGGTTTCGAGACTAGTAAGGGGTATCTTGGACAAACGCAGCCGCGCCTCCACGTCTTCGGCTGGGGCAAACACCCTTTCTGCGGCGATATCAGGATGCCCGTTCAAAACCTGATATAAAATCTGAATACCGAAATGAGAGGTTCCTATTTCATAAAGATCAGGAAATGCAAGTGCAAACCTTAGGGCTGTTTTCGACAGATCCTTACGGATCGTGTTAATTTCGCTGCCCAGGTAGCGGCTTGGCCGCTCCACCAGGGGTAAGAAATCTTGAATGCTTTTTGGTGTCATGTTATATCAACGATAATATCGTGGTCCACGATTACATTTTACGGTATTTCCGTACTCAACGTCATGGTGTCTATTGCAGGTTATCTCTTATGGTTAAACACATCAAGCTCACAAACATCATTGCTGTCATTTTTTTTATAACCCTTTGCCTGCCTGCCCTGGGCCGGTCAGAATACAACCGCAGGGATGCTATCGTAAGTGCAGTGGAAAAAGTAAGCACTGCTGTCGTCAATGTCAGCTCCGAGTATGAAATTCCTCACCAATCCCATCCATTTTCAGGGTTCGGTATGAACCCATTCTTCGATTCGTTTTTCAAGGACTTCTTTGATCCGGGGTTCAGACAGAGCGACAAAAGAACCAGTCTAGGATCGGGTGTCATTATTGACGGGAAAAGAGGGTTTATCCTCACCAATGCACACGTTATCGCCAAAGCCGAAGACATCTCTGTGGTGCTTCTTGATGAACGAACATTCAAGGCCCAACTGGTAGGCGCTGATCCGGATTCCGACCTGGCAGTACTGCGTATCAAACCCGATGAGGACCTGCCGGCAATTGAAATGGGCCGCTCCGACGACCTCATGATCGGTGAAACCGTCATCGCCATCGGCAACCCTTTCGGTTTCTCCCACACGGTTACCACCGGGGTCATCAGCGCCCTCAACCGCAGCATCCGATCGAACGACACCATCTACCACGACTTCATTCAGACCGACGCCTCGATCAACCCGGGCAACAGCGGGGGGCCGTTGCTCAACGTAAATGGTGATTTGATCGGCATCAACACGGCCATATATGCCAAAGCCCAGGGAATCGGTTTCGCCATTCCGATCAACAAGGCCCGGCGCATTATCACCGATTTGATTCAGTATGGCGAGGTGGTGCTCTCCTGGACCGGCCTCCTGCTGCAAAATCTGGATCCGGACCTAGCCCGATACATGAAAATTCCGGGAGAAAAAGGCCTGCTTGTCAAAGCGGTCGAGGCAGCCAGTCCGGCCAGCCGGTCCGGCATTAAAAAAGAGGATGTCCTGCTGGCCATCGAAAAAAGGCCGATTTCTTCGGTTTCGAGCTTCAACCAGAGCCTGCGGGATTATCCGGTGGACACCACCATCCACATCACCGTCCTGCGTAGAGGAAAAAAACGAACCGTTGCCTTGAAAACCCAGGTTTATCCAGAGGAGCGCGCCCTGGACCTCGCCCACAACCTGCTCGGTGTCCGGATTGAACCCCTGTCTTCAAAAAACCGCAAAACATTCAGAATCAATACCCAAAAGGGGGTCGTGGTGTCGGAAGTGTTGCCCCAGGCGTACCTGGCCAAAATCGGCGTTGAACCGGGCGATGTCATCCGCCAGATGGATGATTTCAACATTGAAACACTCGATGATTTCAAAAAGGCGATGATCCGCTGCCGCCAGAAAAAAAGCGTCGTTCTCCTGATTCAGCGTGGAGAACAGGGGTACTACATCAGTGTCAAACTCTAAATTCTTTTGGGAGATGTTCGGCGAAAGAGCATACCGAACATTTAATATTGATTGGTAACCTATGCTTTCTTAATTTATTGAATTCAGCAGAGGATAGAATGGCAAAACGAACTAAAATCAATACCCTATTAAATTCGCCGGAACCTATAGATGATGTGCTGGTCAAGGGTTGGGTGCGAACGCGCCGGGACTCGAAAACATTTTCCTTTATCGAAGTCAACGACGGATCCTGTCTCAAAAACATTCAGGTGGTTGCCGACGGCTCCCTGGGCAACTACGAAGACGTCAAAAAAATCACCACCGGCTCGGCCGTTTCCATACAGGGCAAGCTGGTGGCTTCCCAAGGCAAGGGGCAACACTGGGAGCTCATTGCCACCCAGGTGAACCTTATCCACATGGCACCGGAGGATTTCCCCCTACAGAAAAAACGGCACAGCGACAAGTTTTTAAGAAGCATCGCCCACCTCCGGCCTCGGACCAATAAATATGGGGCTATCTTCCGTATTCGCTCCGAATTATCCTATGCCATTCACCATTTCTTCAAACAACGGGACTTTCGCTATATCCACACCCCCATCATCACCTCATCGGATTGCGAGGGCGCCGGTGAACTGTTCCGGGTCACCACCATGCCCCTTGACAACCTGCCGCTGAAGGATGGCAAACCCGATTATCTCAATGATTTTTTCGGCAAAGAAGCTGGGTTGACCGTCTCGGGACAGCTTGCTGTTGAAATGTTCGCCCTGTCCCTGGGAGATGTGTACACCTTTGGCCCCACCTTCCGGGCGGAAAACTCCAACACCAGCCGGCACGTTGCCGAATTCTGGATGGTTGAACCGGAAATGGCCTTCTGCGACCTGGAGGGGAACATGGATCTCGGGGAGGAGATGATTCAGGACCTCTGTGGCACCATCCTGCAGAACTGCAAAGAAGACATCGAGCTTTTTGCCCGGTTTGTGGATAAAAGCCTGATGAAAACCCTTGAGGGAATTATCAATTCTTCGTTTGTCAGGTTACCCTATTTGGAGGCAGTTGACATCCTGAAACACTCCAATAAAAAATTTGAATTCAAAATCAAGAAAGGGATGGATCTGCAATCCGAGCATGAGCGCTATCTGACAGAAGAACACTTTAAAAAACCGGTGATAATTTATGATTACCCCAAGGATATCAAGGCGTTTTACATGCGGCTCAATGACGACGGCGAGACGGTGGCTGCCATGGATGTTCTGGTCCCCAAAATCGGTGAAATTATCGGCGGGTCCCAGCGGGAAGAACGCCTTTCCGTCCTCGAGCAACGCATTGCGGAAACCGCGCTTTCCAAAGACACGTACTGGTGGTATCTGGACTCCCGCCGCTTCGGCTCCGTTCCCCACAGCGGCTTTGGTTTGGGGTTTGAACGCCTGTTGATGCTGCTCACCGGGGTATCCAACATTCGGGACGTGATCCCGTTTCCCAGGACGCCCAACAGCATAGAGTTTTAGCGGCGAAGCCGCGTTTCATAAAAAATGCCTGCATTTTTTATTCGCGGAGACAGCGCAGTTTGGCCAGGTCCTCGGCATAGCCATAGAGGTGCAACCCCTTGCTCTCCACGAGCATCTCGCCGTCATCCACGCCGATCTCCGCTGCCATATAGCTCTTCAGGTTCTGGATGCCGGCCAGGTTTGCCGGTAAGCCGCCCCACAGGTCCCAGGACCGAAAATAGACCACAATGTTAAGCTGCCCGTCCTGGATGCGCGTGTCAATGGACCGCAGGCAGGGGGGGTCCAAAAGGGTGATGTCCGATGGATGGGCTACCTGCAAAACCATCTGGTTGTTGCGGTGTCCGAAACGCCTGTAAGTGTCGATCACCCACTCGATCTGGTTGAGATAAAGGGTTCCGTCCTCTTCGAAAACAATTTTCCCATCCACGTCACGCTTGTCAATGATCTCCTGGTTGTCTGTCTGCCACCAGTCAATTTTGTTCCCCGTAATCGGGGCCCGGCTCAGGCGTTCGCCATAGGTATAAGACTCCCCTGGTTCCTTATGCCCGGTCATCAAATACTCGATATAGGACCGTTCATATCCATCTCCTCCATAAAGATAGGCCTCTTCAACGGGATTGGGGATACCCAGGGAGGGCGGAATGTCCGGTATGAGGGGCATGGTATAGGGATGAATCACGTGTCCACAAAAATAATCATATTCCAACCGTGTCTGCCCGGCATAGGACCCACGGTCGATGGTAAACCGCCGGCCGGCATCCAGAATGTCGTGCACCGCCTGGAACCACAGATCCGGCAGGTCCCGCGCTTCGATTGAATGTATCTTCAATTGGTTCTCCTTGAGGGTTTTACATTTTTTTTACAAAACTCTTGGTGAATTTTGCTTAAAGACCTTTGATTCTTCATCCCATTTGTCTTATTCATAATCAATAACAATTTTTCACCAAGGAGAGTAACCCCCGATGAACTCCGCTCTGCAGATCCTGGGTTATGGCGCATGGAACGGCGGTACCCTAACCGACAACACCATGTATGAAAATAAAGGCATGTTCTTCAAAGGCAACATTCCGGTAACCCATAAAACCATCGAAGAACGCATCGGCATCCGAACCCGCGTAGTGGCTCCCCAGGATGTCAGAATCGGTACCATTGCCCTTGAAAACCTCATGGACAACAATGATATTGATCCGGCACGGGTTAAAGTCATTATCGGGGCCACCAATGTGGGAGACGACAAGTTCGACCCGGGGCCTCTGATTCGTTATCCGTTTGGCATCGTCAAAGACAAGTGCCCGGCGGCCACGGCCTTTGATCTGTATGCCGGGTGCCCGGGCTACAATGTTTCTGTTGAACTTATTTTAATGCTTTCCCTGACCGGCATCCTGCAGAAAGGCGACATCTCCATCGTTGTGGGGGCGGAAAACATTCATCGCTGTAAGGCCTTCAAACCCCTGAACACGTCCAACATCATCTTCGGGGACGATTCCCTGGCCACAGCCCTTGAAACGACCTGCAGCCTGGATCTCCCGGAAAAGGATATTGAAACCAGGACATTCCAGGGGTCCCTGAGGACGGATTTCACCAACCACCTGGCAGAGGTCATCTATAATCTGAACGGAAAGGATAAAATTGACGGCATCATTTTAGACAATAAGCTGGGGAGCCTTCCCCACCGGGTTCCTGCCATTGCAGCCCGGTTGCAGCACTGCCTGGTTCAACAGATGCATGCAGAACAGGCTGCCGAGGCAACCGGCTTCAAGCGTCTTCTGGACATGTATGACAGCCTTGTGGATTCTTTTGCTTTTGATATCAATACCCTTGGCGATGATCCCGAGCTTGTGAAATCCGTTGCCCTGGCCTACATACGGTCTGGAAAACAAAGGAATATGGTCTCTGTTTATCTCCGTCCGGATTATTCCGTTGATGTGGTGGTCCACAAGGGGGGATCTTATCAATTTACACGGCCGGACAAAGGCATCGTCGATGCCCGCACCAGAACCCATGGCTGTTTTGCCGATTATATTCAAGCTGTCTCCCGTGATGGTGAGTTGTTTGGCGAAATGAATGGCAAGGGTGTTTTTCTCTATGCCACACGCGGCGCACGCACTCATATGGACGACTTGCTTGGCGGCAACAATCTTGCAATGCAAACATTGGACCTTCTGATCGAACACCAGGCCAATTTTGCCATGCTCCCCTTGACCCTGGAAAAAGTGTTGGCCAACGGCCAGCCCGACCTTAAAAAGGATGTTGTGGACTACCTGGCCAATAAAATGATTACCAATATTCACGAGAGGGGCAACTGCTCGGTGGTCTGTATGCAGCGACTGCCCTATGACCTGGCAAAAGGTGCCCTCAAACCGGACACCATCAATGGACTTCCCATCAACCGCAACCTGGATGCACTACGGTCTGCTAAAACAATTCTCACCGATTCCGTGGGCGCGGGTATGACGCGCAGCTCTTTTCTGCAGCGCCTTTAAAAAAAAATAACTAAAAAGGGCTATCCTGGGTAACAGGGTAGCCCTTTTTAGTTATTTTTTTTTATATGTCCAGCGTATTCACCTCCAGGGCATTGTTCTGGATAAATTCCCTTCTTGGTTCAACTTCATCGCCCATGAGGACCGTGAAAATTTCATCGGTCTCCACCGCATCTACGATGCGCACCTGCAGCATATTCCGCTTGTCAGGATTCATGGTTGTTTCCCATAACTGCCCGGGATTCATCTCCCCTAGACCTTTGTAGCGCTGGACACTGATTCCCCTTTTTCCCTCTTCTATCATATAGTTGAGCAAATCCCTCTTGTTGTCGAATTCAACGGCTTGTTTTTGTTTGGCCGGATCGTCATCCAATTTAACCACATTGAATGGCGGCGTGTCATACCGGATTATCTTTTTGCTGATAACAACGGCCTTTTGATAATCAGGAGAATAAACTAGTTTTCTGCCAACGGTTATGGGCTTAACTTCGCTTATAAAGGGATTTTTTATTAAAATTTCCTTTTTTAATTCATCTGTGGGCATAATGCGTATTTCAAATACATCTTGGTCCTCATCCAAGGCCTTTTTTTCCACAATATATTGGCTGGCTTTGAGTTGCGTTTCCAGAAATTTCATTTTTTCCTTATCTTGAAGGAACTTTGCGTTTTCAAAACCACAATTGATCATGAGTTCGACGAGGTCCGGGTAAATTCCCCTTTTTTCCATACTGGACAAAGCCGCGTAGTATTCGGACAAGTTCCCTATAAATAAAAAAAGTTTGTGGTTTGTCAGTTTGTTGCCGTTTGCTTTGACACTTTTCTTTTCACACACCCGTTTCAGTATATAATCGTTGAACTCCCGTTCGTCTTTCAGATACAGTTCTTTCTTTCCCTTGCCCACTTTGAGCAAGGGGGGTTGGGCAATGTACAGATAACCCCTTTCTATTATTTCAGGGAGTTGTCTGTAAAAAAATGTCAATAACAGCGTGCGAATATGTGATCCGTCAACATCGGCATCCGTCATGATGATGATTTTATGGTATCTTAATTTTTCAATGTCATACTCTTCACGGCCGACACCGGTGCCTAAGGCCGTGATCATATTTTTTATTTCCTCGCTGCGCAGAATTTTATCGAAACGGGCTTTTTCAACGTTTAAAATTTTACCCTTCAAGGGTAGAATGGCCTGGAATTTTCTATCCCTGCCCTGTTTTGCCGACCCCCCGGCTGAGTCCCCCTCCACAAGAAACAATTCCCTTAGGGCGGGGTCGGATACCTGACAGTCCGCCAGTTTACCGGGCAGGGTTGAATCAATCAAGGATCCCTTACTCCTGGCTAAATCCCTGGCCCTTTTGGCGGCATCCCTTGCCCGGGCAGCATCAACGGCCTTAGAAATAATTTTCTTGGCAACCGATGGATTTTCTTCTAAAAATATTCCTAATTTATCATTTATCAGCGACTCCACCAACCCCTTGACTTCGCTGTTACCCAGTTTTGTTTTGGTCTGCCCTTCAAACTGAGGGTTCATTATTCTCACGCTGATGATAGCTGCCAGTCCCTCTCTTACATCATCGCCGCTGATTTTCCCGGTCAAATTTTTTGGCAGGTTCCCGTTGGTCGAGTAGTTGTTCAGGGTACGGGTCAACCCGGCCTTGAAACCAATAAGGTGAAATCCGCCTTCCACCGTGTTTATATTATTTGCAAAAGAAAACATCTTTTCTTTAAAGGTGTCATTGTACTGAATGGCCACTTCAATCTGTACGTTGTTGCGCTCCCCCTCTATAAAGACTGGCTTGTGAAGTGGTGTGTGCCGTCTGTTTACATACTCCACAAAGGAAACAATCCCCCCTTTATATAAAAATTCATCCTGTTTGTCCGCGCGTTCATCAAGGATGCTTATCTTTACGCCTTTGTTCAAAAAGGCCAGTTCCCGCAACTTCCTGCTCAGAAGATCAAAATTAAACTCAACATTATTGAATATGTCTGCATCCGGGATGAAATGAATTTTTGTCCCTTTTTTCCTTGTTTTTCCAATCGCTTTCAACTCACTGGTTTTAATTCCGCGTTCATAGGTTTGATAATACACCTTTTTATCGGCATACACCTCCACTTCCAGAAAAGCGGATAATGCATTGACCACAGAAACACCAACACCATGCAGCCCGCCGGATACCTTATAGGAATCGTTATCGAACTTGCCGCCGGCATGCAGTTTGGTCAGCACAACCTCCACGGCGGGTACATTTTCCGTTTTGTGAATCCCCACCGGGATGCCCCGGCCGTCATCCTCAACACTGATGCTGTTATCAGAATGAACCGTTACCCCAATATTCTTGCAATAACCGGCCATGGCTTCGTCAATACTGTTGTCCACGACCTCATACACAAGGTGGTGGAGCCCGGCCACATCCACATTTCCAATGTACATGGAGGGTCTTAACCTTACCGGTTCGAGACCCTCCAGTACGTCTATACTGCTTTCATCATATTTTTTATTCATTATATTCTCATCGGCATGATTACGCTTAAATAGCTCTTATCATCCACCCCTTCTATAATACATGGTTTATCTTCACTATGGATATTCAACACAACCTTTTCACCTTCTATGGCATTCATAATCTCGATTATATACTTGGGGTTGAAGGCAACATTTATTTTCTCCCTGTCGAATGCTATTTCCATATCTTCTTTGGATTCCCCTATCTCAGGATTGGTTGCGCTCACCAGCAGACGGTTCTCGGAAAAATCAAAAACAGCCCCCTTGTAATTTTCAGATGAAAGAATCGACATGCGCTTCAACAACATGGTTATCCTGTTTCTGTCGATCACAATGTCATGGACATCTTCTTTTTTTATAATATCGATGTATTCAGGAAACTCCCCTTCCAGAAGCCTTATTATTATAATTTCAACATCCTTTTTAACGACGAAGTAATTGTTCATTAGTCCAATAGATACAATACCTTCGGAAGATAAGAATTTTACAACTTCATTCAATCCTTTTTTCGGTATTATTATTTTTTCTGTGTCTGGAAGATCCACCGTTTTATCAAAAACAAAATCGCATTTGGATAACCGGCTACCGTCCGTGGAAACGATTCTTATCCTTTTTTCATCATTCTCTTCTATTTTTTCAAACAAGGCTCCATTTATGTGAGCTCTTTTATCATCACTGGCACCGCTGATGATAATGCTCTTTTCGATCATTTTTCTTAATGGGTCTGATTCTATTTCGAAAAATGCCACATCGGTAATATTGGGATTGTCGGGAAACTCATCCGGATCCATCCCTACAATATGATACTGAATAGCTGGATTACCTATTTCAATCCACCGATTGTCCACTTCATGAACGTTAATGTCATTACTTGGAAATTCCCTGACTATTTCAAAAAATTTCCTGGCATTAATGGCGATGGATCCAGGATTGTCGACCTGGGCTGGATATGTCCCTTCAAGCCCGGTTTCCAGATCGGT
>QMMS01000178.1 GCA_003647375.1 Deltaproteobacteria bacterium | reverse complement strand
TTCTTCATCAAGCACAATGGCGCCCTGCTGATTAATGCCGGTTTCGCGCCGAACCTCCCCACACCCTTCCTCTGTGGCTTTTTTCTCCAGGGCATCCATCAGCCGGCTGGCCAGTTTATGTCCCCTGTATTTTTTAGGAACATAGAGGCGCTTGATTTCAGCATAACCGGCGCTCATCCGTATAAAAGATGCAATGGCCCGGGATTTTCCACGATCCATGGCTGCAATGAAATAATAGTCCTTTCCAGCCAGTTTTTGAATGTCCACCAGGTGGTTGCTCTCCGGCGGGTACAAAGATGCCTGAAATTCATCCAGGTCTGATATCATCCGGGCAATCGCCGGGGACCTCGGGTCAACCGGTTCAATGCTCAAATCAGCGACCGCCGGCAGAGCCGGAGGTATGAGGAGGGCCCCTCTAAGGGGCCTATTCTGCCGTAGCCGCTGATTTGTATCAAGAATTTTTTCTTTGTTTTCATCTTTCTTTTGGGTATGCATGATTCCACAATTTGAAATGATAACCGGTTTGTACTGCTAATACTGAATTTGGTTCGATTGCCTGCACTTGGGATGTTCACTTGGTTGAATACAAATAAAGAAAAAATTCTTGTTTTAACTCCCTTCATCTGACACCGGCGTCACATGTAACCCTCACCAGATCGGTAGAACCTTTTCAATTCTCACCGGCTGAGCCGGTGGCTTATGAAGGGAGTTATCGTTGTCAAAAAGCGCCATCATTGATGCAGGCGCCTCCGGTGTTTTAACGGTCTGCGGTTCTTTTCCCAATGCCGTGCACAGCGTAAGGGATTGGGCGTGCAGGGCCAGGCGCGTAAAATTCATATTGTTCTTCAAAAAGTTTGACGCCCGGGCCGAGCCGTACCGCTGGTCACCCACCACAGGATGGCCGGACAACTTGGCGTGCCGGCGGATCTGATGGGTGCGGCCGGAATGAATTTCCAATTCCACTAAGCTGTAGTGTTGGCTGTGCCCCATGACACGGTAACGCGTCTCGCTGGGCAGTCGCTTGGAAGCACCGCCCGGGTTTTTACGCCCGCCCGCAGCTTTGGACAGCGGCCAATGCCAGGTTCCCCATGAACCGTCTGCATCCTGATGCTCCAGGCTCCCGTGCAGAAGGGCAATGTATTGCTTTCTTACCGTCCGAGCTTCAAACTGTCTGGAAAAAAATTGAAACACCTCACGGTTTACGGCCAACAACATAACACCGCTGGTCTCTTTGTCCAGGCGGTGAACCGGATTGACCCCGAATTCAGGGTCAAAACAGGTCTTTTCCCTTATCTCGGAATGGGCGCGCACAAATTTTTCAGCCAGGGAGCAAATATCCTTGCCCGGTTGGTTGTGAACAGACACCCCTTCGGGTTTATTGACAAAAAGCCTACCCGGGCCATACTCAAGAATTGATTGTTGAAAAAGGTCGCTCTTTATCTTCATTTTGCTATCCATCTATCGACCGCCTCCGCAACGCCGCAGTCATTGTTGGATGCCACGGTCTGAAAACTTGCTCTAAGATCTGACGGCGCATTTTCCACCACAAAACTGTCGGCAGCCCATTCCAATAGGTCTTGGTCATTGTAATCGTTCCCGATGGCCGCGGTGTTAATGGGGTCCACGTTAAGTTTGGCAGCCAGCCATGCTGCAGTGCTGCTTTTGGAAACATCGGGATGAAAAAGTTCTATCCAGGTGGATTTGTGGTCCATGGGCGATGTGGTCTGGATGACACTCAACCCGGGCAGCGCCTCGCGCACCTCCGCCACCACACCATCGACGCTATTTTCCGGGATTACTGCAAGAAACTGGGATGCTTCCCCAAAGCCATTGCCTGGAACGGCATTGAATGGCCTGCCAAATGGCTGGTATCGCTCAAGACGGGTCTCAAAATCGGTGTTGCTGTTGGTTGCCCTGCGGTAAAGAAACTTATGATTGTCCGGCACCGGGTCGTGCAGCATAAAATCAAACACTGATTCCTTAAAAAAATCAAGTGCCTGCAGAACCATATCCCTTGAGAGGTTGACCCTGTACACCAATTTGCCTTGCGGTTGGGTGACCACGCCAGCACCCGTGGTAAAGATGATATAATCCACGGGCAGATCGACCCCCGGGGAGGTTTTGAACGAATATAGGGAGCGGCCGGTGGCAACGGCTGTTTTGATGCCGCGCAGGGTCAGGGTCGCCAGGGCATCGAGGTCCCTCTGTGCCAGCGTACCATCTGAACGCAGCAGAGTCCTGTCGAAATCGGTAATAAAGAGGCCTTTGTTTTGATTATGCAAACTAATCCCCCAACCCCTTCTTATCCAGCCAGGCAATGATACGATCGGCAACCTGTTGCCAGTTCTTTTCCAGTTTCATGCTCTACACCTCCCCTGCTCAAAACCCTGGTTCTCAGCCTACCCGCGTACCATCAGGTACCGGATCTTCGGGCACGACCAACACCGGTTTAACACCGTCGGCATAACCGATATCAAACAACATGCCCTCAGAAATTTCGCCCATCATCTTGCGTGGTGCCAAGTTCACGACAAAAAGCGCCTGTTTGCCTTGGATTTCGCCTGGGTCCTCACACTCCTTTTTGATTCCGGCTAGAATTGTCCGTTCGTGATCACCGAAACTGACAATCAGGCGGACCAACTCATCTGCGTCCTTTATTTCTTCAACACGTTCAATGGTACCGACTCTGACGTCAATTTTTTTCAAACGCTGTAAATGAAATTTCCGGTTTTATGGCTGCTGGATTCATCTTGCCCTTCCTAACTTTCCTTTTTTACATTGATTTATCATAAGCCGCTAAAAGGCTCATTCATCGTTCCGTCATGGCCAGTTTCACACTCAGCAGCGTAAAAACCTACTATTTTAGGGACGTTGTTTACTTTTTGTACTTATTTGTTCTTCCGTAAGTAATCTTCGCTATTGCTGAAGTGGAAACGCCAAGTTGTCGAGCGGTTTCCGCTAGCGTCAGCCCGATTTCATTTACCAATTTCACAGCCAACGCTTTGCGCACACGGCTTATGTTGCGCATTCGGCTGCCATTTTGCAATGCCTTTATTGAAATTCCTTTGTCCCTACACTTAGTTTGAATTATATTAACGACTGTTTCTTCCCGCTGTTGAGGTGTTATCCTGTATTTATCCATCAAGTCCAATTCTGCGGTCATTTGTTTCACAAATTCTCCTGATCCAAGAATCCGCTCATCTGACATCTGTCGATCACCTATCCGCCTCAATGCTTTGACCTGGGACCACCCTCCCAAAGACCGAATCAACCCTCCCCCAACCAATTGTGGTTGACGGCCCAAGGAGACACCCTTTTCAACAAATTGATGGTAATTTCGTTTTGCTTCCCATTTGGAATCACCAAACCACGCGAGAACATATTCAGTATCCTGCCAATCATTCCCTCTCTTTCCCATGATAAATGAATGACCACACCACTCATATTTATCCAGTTCTTTCATTTGTTCAACGAGATTGCCGCGCAGTGGATTTAGATGAATGTAGCGAACAAGTTCTCGAAAATAGCTGTCCTCTTCACAAACGATCGACTTATATCGATTTTGAAAGAGATGGCCGTGTCTTTCATGGCGCTTGTTATAAAACACAGCATAACCTGTCAGAAGCTTGCGCATAAAGTTTGACAATCCCCCCGGCCCGCTACGCAGAAGCATATGCGCATGGTTTTTCATTAATGCCCAGGCATAAATCGGTGTTTCCAGGTCGGTTGACAATGCTGCCACGCGTTCAATGAAGCAGTTTCTGTCTCTATCATCATCTATAATTCTTCGGCGTTCAATTCCACGTATAATGACATGGTGTAATGTTCCCGGTACATCCAGACGGGGTTGGCGAGGCATGACTCCTCCATTGATTAAGGAAAAAATGATTGTCTCATCCTACTATTGCAAAGTTGAAATAGTCAACAACGTCCCCTAATTCGCTATTGGCAATATATAATGCTTATGATATTTTACGACACCGTCATTATGAGAAAAACTAATGTGATTCTTTCATTCCACCCTTTATATGAAGCAGACCAGAATCTCCTTTGTGCTGGCAGGGATCCCACCCAGGAAGACCTGTCCGCCATCCGGTCCGCCGCGGCCGTTATCCTGCCTCAGGGGTGCCGGGAATCCCTTTACACCATGGCCCGGGAAAACTGCCGCCATGTTTTTCCAAATTACGACAAACGGTTTGAATTCCCAGATAAAATCGGGCAGGCCCGGCTTTTTCATCAGACAGGCGTTCCCCACCCGCGCACCCGATCTTATGATGCAGTCGCCGTTTTTCTTAAGAAAAACGAACCTGTAGAAGCCATGCCTGATTTATCCTTTCCCTTTGTGTTCAAATTCGACTGGGGGGGAGAAGGGGACAACGTCTTTCTTATAGAAACCCGCGTTGATTTCAAGGAAATGATAAAAATGGCAACATCCTATGAAAAGACAGGCCAGTGCGGGTTTCTCCTCCAGGAATTCATCCCCTCCCGGGGGCGGTCCCTGCGGGTGGTGGTGATCAACACCGTCTTGATTGCCTACTGGCGGTCCCAGAAAAATCCGGACGCATTTTACGCCAATATCAAAAAGGGCGCCCGTGTGAAAACCGACGACGATCCCTTGTTACAGAAAGCCGCTAAATCCGCCGTGCTGTCGTTCTGTGAAAAAACCCATATCAACCTGGCCGGGTTTGATCTTCTGTTTTCTGAAAAATCCATAGAAAAAGGATTGGTAGAGCCTTTATTCCTTGAAATCAACTATTTCTTCGGCCGCAAAGGCCTGGGGGGATCGGATGCATATTATAAAATCCTGCACCAGGAGATTGACAACTGGATATACCGGTTGTCATAAATATTCCGATACAAACTATGTTTAGACAAAAAAATTGTCACTTTTGTATTCAGACTTTTCTACCCCCATAGATCAATCTTCTATTGCATGTGTCATCTACTGGGCATACAATTTTTTTGATATGGAACCATTCGCTTACGACCTTGACGAAAAGGACATAAAAAAAGAGCGCCGCAAGGCCAGAGAACTGAGAGCCTCCCAGTGGTGGAAACGTCGTTGCGCAAAAGGGGTCTGCCATTATTGCGGCAAAAAAACGCCTCCCGGAGAACTCACCATGGACCACATCGTACCGGTTTCCAGGGGCGGAAAAAGTACCAAGGGCAATATCGTGCCCGCGTGCAAAGCCTGCAACACCAAAAAGAAACAACTGCTCCCCATGGAATGGGAGGAATACCTCTCCAAACGGTAAGGGGAAAACCGCCAAATATTAAACTCATCGACCAAAAACATGGGTGAAAGACAGTTAAAATTCCTGGAATTCGTACCGCTGATCCTCTATTTCACATTTGCGCGCGCCGCTGGTCCTGACAGCGCGGGTCGGCAATGGGAAATCGCGTTTGTTATCGGCGGGGTATTATCAGTGGTGGCGCTTTCCGTTCTCTTGCGGCACGGGGCCTATATTCTCAACAGGGTCATGCTGGGTGCCAACCTGTTTCTTATCAGCGGTGCCCTTGCCGTTGCCTTGGGGTTTGCACCCTTGCTGGATATTTACCGGCGGTTCAACCCGGCGCCCATGTTCGCCTGGGTCATCGCCGTGGGGATAGCCACCAGCCTGTTCAGCGCCCATGGGTTTATCGGGTCCTCCAAGCCGGGCCGCCAAGGGAAACACCTGCACTCCGTTCTGTTACTGGCTGCCGCTTTCGCCGCCCTTGGCATTTCGGCGGTCTTTAGGGGTCAAATCTTTTATGCAGATATCCTGCCCTTCATCGGCCTTTTTATAGTCAATGACCGGCTGCAATCCAGAACCCCAAACACCCCAGGCTGAAGATATTCATGACCCTTTCCCAGACCGACCCCAAGCCTGAACGACTGCAGGAAACATTGGAATGGTTCCACTTCGCCGGACTGCTGCTCTTCATTATTGGAATGGCGCTCTTTAATCGATAATGATTGTTTCTAATGTTTATTGACAAAAATCATGCGGGTGGTGTTTAATTCCTATCCTGTTGGTCTGTATTGAACCACCTGTTGATCCGGTTTCACGGTCTCATGAGGAGAATGCCATGCGAACGGAAAACGAGATAAAATACCTCATGAAAGCCATAGATGCTTTCCAGAAAAGACTCATCGTCATTTCCCCAGACTTTGAGATACTGGCCGCCAACACGCCCATTGCCGAGCTGACGGATAGAGAACCCGTCGGCAATTACTGCTATGAGCTGTTTAACGACCGCTCTTCGCCCTGCGACAACTGCGCGGCAAGAGAAGCCCTGGCAGACAAACGCCCATCGGTCTGCCCCAAGCCGGGCTCCTTGGCCCAAAAGGGGTTGATGCCCTGCTATTACGCCTACCCTATTTATAACGGCGAAGAGATCGAAGCCTTCGTGAGCATGGACTTCGACATTCCCACCATCGACCTTCTGGAAGAAAAGCTGCAGCGTTCCAACGCCTTCCTGGAAAAACTGCTTCAAAGTGCCGTTGACTGTGTGGTGGCCGCCGACATGAGCGGCAATATCTTCCTGTTCAACGAATCCGCCGTGGATCTGTTCGGCTACAGCTTGAAGGAGGCGCTCAGCAACTTGAATGTCCGTGACATCTACCCCGGGGACGGTGCCTATGAAGTGATGAAAGCCATGCGCGGTCCATCCCATGGCGGCAAAGGCCGCTTGATAACCTTTCACACCAACGGACTGGCCAAAAGCGGAGAGCAGATCCCCATCAGCCTTTATGCCTCCGTTATTTACGAGGATGGAAAGGAAATAGCCTCCATTGGTTTTTTTCATGACCTGAGGAACCGGATCAAGATCAGAAAGGAGCTGGAAACCACCCAGGTACAGCTTCTTCAGGCCGAAAAAATGGCTTCCCTTGGAAAACTGGCGGCCGGTGTGGCCCACCAGATCAACAACCCCTTAGGGGGCATCATCCTTTTTGCCAAATTGATCCTGGAAGAATACGACCTGGAGGACGGCGTAAAAAATGACATTGAACGCATTCTGAAAGACGCGGACAGGTGTCGCAATATCGTGAAGGAACTGCTTGAGTTTACCCGGCAAACAAGGCACCTCATGCGGCCCAACGACCTGAACCATGCCCTCAAAAGAACCCTGTTCCTTCTGGAAAGCCAGGCCCTTTTCCAGAACATCGAGATCAAAGAAGATCTCGACGAAAACCTTCCCAGGGCCAATTCCGATGTCCAGCAGATGTACCACCTGTTCATGAACCTTATTCTGAATGCGGTTCAGGCCATGGACGGCAAGGGCACACTGACCTTGAAGACCGTGGCAAACCCTGATAAGAACCATGTTCAAATCGAAATTTCCGACACAGGGCCCGGTATTTCAGAAGAGGCGCTGACGCAGCTGTTCGAGCCTTTTTTCACCACCAAGGAGGAGGGCAAAGGCACCGGCCTCGGCCTGAGCCTGGCCTACAACATTGTCGAAAATCACGGTGGATCCATTTCGGCAGAGAACAATCCGGATCAGGGCGCCATTTTCATTATTAAACTCCCGATTGCCCATAAGAAAAAGCAAGGAGAAGAACGTGGGGAATGAGACTGAAGCATTGCACATCCTTATCGTAGACGATGAACAGGATATCCGTGAGGGCTCCCAGCGGATTCTGACCCGCATAGGGTTCGAGGTTAGCCTGGCCTCACGGGGTGATGAAGCCCTGGAAAAACTGGCGGATACCCAGGCGGCAATCTTGCTGCTGGACCTTAAAATGCCGGGCATGGACGGTATGGATGTTCTGGCCCGCGTCAAAAAAAAATACCCCGATGTTCTCGTCATCGTAATCACCGGCTATGCCACGGTGGAAACCGCCATCCAGGCCATGAAACAAGGGGCGTACGATTTCATATCCAAACCGTTTGAGCCGGATCAGCTGCGCATTATCGTCAACCGTGCCGCGGAAAAATTCCGCCTGAAAACAAAGGCCCAGCAACTGGCCCGGGAGCAACGACGAACCCTTTCGGATTTGGCCACGGAGCAAAGCCGGATTCGAACCGTTGTCGAATCTTTGCCCAACGGCGTGGTGGTGACCAATAATGACGGCCAGGTGGCCCTGATGAATCCCGCTTTCCGGCAGCTTATGGGATTAAATGTCGATTTCGAGTTCGGCCAGCCCGTCGACGCCTACATACAGGACCCGGAGTTGTGTGAACTGGTCATGGACATCTCCAAGGGAAAATACATCGATTACGAGGATATTCCCTCTTACGAATTTTCCCTGAACGATGAAACCTACCTGCTGGCCGAGGCGCAACCGATCATCGGCAGGAAAAACCAGTGCCTGGGGGCCGTGGTGAACCTTGTGGATATCACGAGCATGAAAGTCCTCGACCGCATGAAATCCGAGTTTGTCGCCAAGGTTTCGCATGAACTGCGTTCACCGCTTTCCACCATCCACGAACAATTGGCCGTGGTTATTAACGACATGGTGGAAGTAACGCCAAAAAACGACCGCAAAATCCTCGCCCGGGCCAAAGAAAAAACCCATGGGTTGATATCTCTGATCGGGGATCTTCTGGACCTCTCCCGCATCGAGGAAGGCGTCATCTGTACCGAACCCCAGCCAGTTAAGGTTGATGAACTGCTGGAAAGTATTATTCAATTTCTCCAGGCTCAGGCAAAATCTAAAAACCAGACGCTCAAACTTGAAACCCAGGCCACGGATTTACCGCCTATCCAGGCAGATCCTCTGGCGCTTGAAAGCATTTTCGGCAACCTGATCGCCAATGCCATCAACTATTCCCAGGAGGGGGGGGACATCACAGTCCGGATCGATATGGCGGGCATTAATTTGCGTGTCAAGGTTATGGACACGGGCTTCGGAATAGAAGAAAAGTATATGGATAAGATATTCGAACGCTTCTACCGTGTAAAGAACGAGAAGACCCGTTTTATTACCGGCACAGGACTAGGGCTGCCCATCGTCAAAGAGCTGGTCACTTCCCTGAACGGCTTTATCGATGTTGAGAGCGTGTCCGGTAAGGGGAGTGTTTTTACCGTGCTGCTGCCGGCCGGAGATATAGATTCTTAGTGCTTCATTTTGACAACGGGTCTAATGTGAGGAAAGGGCTTCGATGAAGGCCTCGGGGGGAACCTGCAGACCGGTCCACAATGATAGGGTTCGCCGGGCCTGATAGGCCAGTGGCTTCAAACCATCCAGAAATTGAGCCTCCTGTTTGCGGGCCATTTTTTCCCAGAAATTATCCGGCCGGTCATAGTTCATATCCATGACGAGTTCGCAATCAGGCATTTCCAGATCTTTCACCAGTGCTTCCATATCGGACGATTCATCCACATTGGAAACAGAGGTGGCATTGACGATGATGTCCGCCGCGGGC
>QMMS01000177.1 GCA_003647375.1 Deltaproteobacteria bacterium | reverse complement strand
GTATTGTCAAACCATTCTAAATTTTCTAAAAAGATGAGATTGTCTGTACCCATATTTGCACACCCCCAACCCGGAAAAACCGGAAAAGAAAAAGATCTTTTATCACGAAATCACGAAACCACGAAAAAGACCATGAAAATTTTCGTGTTTTTCATATTTCGTGTTTTCGTGATTGTTTTTATTATTTTTGCTACAAAATACACAAATTTTATAGTTAAGGGACTAACGATAGTTATCGTCCAGTTTACTCATCGTCAATCTGGTCCGGATTCATAAAAGCTTTTGCATATTCTAAAAACAAATTGCTGCTGATAACCAGGTCGTGTATATCGGGATCGATATGACCGTCTTTTTTTAAAAAAGATAGAATATTCAGTGCCTGAGAAAGTTTCATGGGCTTTTTATATGGCCGGTCCTTGGCTGTCAGTGCTTCAAATATATCTGCCACAGCCATGATGCGTGATTGCAATGGAAGGCTGTCTTTACTCAGGTGTCTGGGGTATCCGGATCCATCCAGTTTTTCGTGATGTCCGGCGGCATATTCAGGTACCATGGCGTGCTTTTTGGGAAACGGCAGTTCATTGAGCATCTTGAAGGTTACTTCCACGTGGTTTTCAATGATCCCGCGTTCTTCCTCGGTGAGGTTGCCTTTACGGATGCTCAGGTTTAGGATTTCATCTTCGGTAAGATAGGGACGCTGCCTGTCATTCAGATGGTATGTCTTTTTGGCGATATTTTGGAGCTGCTTGAGCTTATCATCATCCATGAACTCGACCGCCTGGTTTATGTCCCGAAGAAAAGCGAAATCCTTTGTAACCGTGGTGATTTGTTCAGACATATCCTGATCGAGACGGGAAATCATCTCCGGGTCTAGTTTTCCCTCGGCGGACAATTCGAGCTTGTGTTTCAGGAAATCGTTTTCTATGGCTGTTGCGATGAGATCGAATCTGGTTTCGATAAATTCAATCCGATCAAAAAAGGATTGAAGCTTGGTGGCTTTGTCTACAATGACTTCAGGAGTGGTAATTTTGCCGACATCATGCATCCATGCTGCCAGGCGCAGTTCTTCCATTTCATCATCGCTGAAGCAGGTGTTCTGAAAAGGCGCCTGGCCTGTGTCATTGATCTCTTTGGCAATCATCATGGTGAGATCAACCACGCGCGTAATATGCCCACCGGTGTAAGGTGATTTTTCATCCATAGCGGTTGCAATGCTCTTGATGAAGGCATAAAACAGGTCGGTAAGATTCTGGATCAGTTGTGTGTTGGTCAGCGCAACTGCTCCCTGGGAGGCGAGCGATACCACCAGGTCGATGTAGTCCGGAGAGAAAGAGACGATATCTCCGGTTTCCAGATCCTGCGCATTCAGCAGTTGAAGCACCCCGATGGTTTCGTTCTCGTGATTCCGCATGGCGAGCACCAGCATTGATTTGGATCTGTAGCCGGTCGATTTATCGTAATTGCGCGGTCCGGAAAAATCAAAACCTTCTGCATCATAGACATCGGGAATGTTGATGACCTCTCCTGTCAGGGCAGCATATGAAGAAACATTTGCATGATTTGGGTTGCCCTGGGAATCAAACAGGGGCACGCTGGGGAGATTGGTTTCGGTGCCGCTCGTTCCACCGAGCCGGATTTTCATGGAATCATTCTGAAGGATCTGGAACTGGAGGGCTTTTTGTTCCTTGTCCAGGATGTAGAGTGTCCCTGCATCCGCATTTGTCAGGCTTTTGGCCTCATCGACGATCATTTCGAGAAGCTTGTGGATGTTCTTTTCTACCGACAGGGCCGCACCGATTCGGGTAATCTCCTTGAGGTGTATGGCGAGGTGATTTTCCAGGGACTTATCTTTGGACTGGACATAGGAGTATGGGCTTAATCCTTTGGAACGGGTGCCGGGCGGTTCGAAGTTCGAAAATGTGTTCATAACATCACCCTGTGGTGTATGAAAGATATCGATCCTGTCGTGTTCGGATACAAACCACCGATTAGTTGGGAGATGATCCAAATTACAGAAGCACAAAATATATCATAATATATCGACGAGTGTAAATAGTTTAAACAGTTGCCCGTCTTTAAAACGAACCCCCCAGACCTCTGTTTGTGGTATCACTTGAGCTTTATAGATAACTATACTTTCGTCTAGAAAAAGGATCTTTATCTATAATTTGAATTCCGCGCTGCTTGCAGCGCGGAATTCAAATTTAAGCTGTCAGGATATGCTTGAAAGTTGCGATGGCTTTTGTGTAGTCGGATTTTTTGAAAATGGCCGATCCGGCGACAAAGATGTCGGCACCGGCGGCAGAGATGTCGCCAATTGTATTTTCATTAACGCCACCATCAATTTCGATGAGTGTCTCAAGCTTTTTTTCATCGATTATTTTTCTGAGATCTCTGATTTTGTCAAGACAGCTCGGAATGAATTTTTGTCCTCCGAATCCGGGGTTTACGCTCATGAGCATGACATGGTAAACGTTTTCTAATTCCCAATCAAGTGTCGACAGAGAAGTAGATGGATTCAACACAACACCGGCCCTGGCGCCTGTTTCCTTGATCATCTGTATCGTCCGGTTTAAATGGGAGCAGGTCTCCACCTGAACGGAAATAAGATCGGACCCTGCATCGGCAAATGCCTGTATATATCGTTCCGGTTTTTCTATCATCAAATGAACATCGAGTGGCAGATCGGTCACCCGCCTGGCGGCTTTGACAACCAATGGGCCGATGGTAATATTCGGCACGAAGTGACCGTCCATGACGTCGATGTGTATCCAGTCAGCGCCTGCTGCCTCAACAGCCTTGATCTCGTCCCCCAATCGGGTAAAATCGGCCGATAGTATTGATGGTGCAATCAATTTCATGTCTCAACTCCTCAGTTTAGGCTGTTAGGCTGTAGGCTATTAGACTGTAGGTTGCTAATAGCCTAACAGTCTGCAGTCTATGGTCTATGGTTCATTGTACACCTGGGTTTTCACAAGCTCACCGTCTACATAGAGAAACAAGGTCGCGATGGTATTGGTGGGTACCAGCAGCCAAAGTTCTTGGCCTGGACTCATGAAGTTGTTGTAAAGTTCACTCGACACCCCCATGCTGTCCAGCCGGACCTGGACATGTTTGTTCAAAAAGCCGGAATCTATTTTGTGCCTGAAAAATCCGGTGCGCTGGGCCTGGTTCAAGCTGGGTCTGGGATCCGGTCCGGGTTTTCTGTTGACCACCAGGTCGATGGGCGATTTCTCAAGAACACGGTATCCTGAATTTGGATACTGTCCCACGATGATGTTGTCGGGCTTGCCCTGATGAACTTCATACCGGAACCGGCCTACCTGTAGATGACTGCGTTCGATATATATAACAGCCTCATCAACGGACAACCCTCTCAGATCAAGCATTTGATAGGCCCTGGGCCGTTGTCCCATGCTGACCAGCAGGTTTACGCAACGGCCACGGTTAACCAGGATACTGTAAAGAGGATCCTGAGCGATAACAACATCCTTGCCGGTTGTTTCATTATCATACACATGGGTGTCATGTCCTACACATAATCCGCTTTCTTCCAATACCAGACGGGCTTGTCTTACAGGGAGCCCGGTGACATTCGGCATGGTAATGACTTTCGGCCCCTTGGATAGAAGGATTCTTAAGTCCCTTCCTTTCTTGATCTCTGCGCCGGGTAGGGGTTCTTGTAATATCACATGATTTTTTGGGAAATCATCACTGTACTCGGAACCTTTTATTTTGGTATTGAGTCCGAGATCCGTCAGTATCTCCAAGGAATAGACAACATCTTTTCCCAGCAGGTCCGGCACAACCACGGTGTCTTCGCTTTTGATGATAAACGTCAGGGTCAGGTATGCGGATGTGCCGGTGATGATTAGAAACACGATCAGTAGCGCAGATATTTTGGCGAAACGTCGTATCATTGCATCCGTTTAAGCCGAACGGAAAAAAAGCCATCCATATGGCTGGTATGGGGATACGTTCTGAAAAAACCATTATCATCGACAAAAGGTTGGACGGTTTCAGAAAGTGTGTTGTAGGATTTGTGGATTATAAAATTCCGGTGATTATCGATAAACCCGGCTACCACCTGTTCGTTTTCCTCAGGCTCCAGGCTGCATACAACATATTGCAGGATCCCACCAATCTTTACCATGGGTGCCAGTGTTTGCAGAAACGTGGCCTGTCGGTGCTGATAGTGTGCAAAATTCATTTTTGAAAAAGCCCATTTCGCATCGGGGTTTCTTCTTAGCACACCCAGGCCCGAGCAGGGGGCATCCAGCAGAATCCGGTCAAACGTTCGCGAGGGATCTTTTTCAAAAGGGGTGTTCAAGTCATGAGAGTTGGTGGTGACAATCGATATGCCCAGGTGCATCATTTCGGATCGAAGCTGTGAAAGCTTTTGCTTTTGATGATCCATGGCGATGATACGCCCCTGGTTTGACATTAACTGGGCGATGTGCCCGGTTTTTCCTCCCAAACCGGCGCAGGCATCCAGAACGGTTTCACCGGGTTGGGGATTCAAAAAACAGGAGACAAGCTGTGCGGCTTCGTCCTGAACCTGAAACCAGCCCTTATGGAATGCGGCCAGGCTCGCAACAGGAAGTTTTGGATGATAGAAAGAAACGCCGTCCGACGAATGAGGCGTTGCCTGTACATCCACAGCTTCGTCACTCAGCAGCCGGATCAGGCTGTCACGGTCGGTTTTGAGGCGGTTTGTCCTGACGGTTATGGGCGGAATGGTGTTGAATGCTTCGCATAACTTGCGTGTCTCATGAGGTCCGAATCGCGTTACCCAGCGTTGGACCAACCATTCCGGGAATGCATGTGATGCTGCAATGGATGCCACGGGATATTTTTGAAAATCGGGAAACTCGACATTCTCGTATTCGACACTTGCTTTTCTCAGCAGCGCATTGACATATTTAACAATCCGAATATCTGTAACGGTCTTGGCCAGTTCTACGGACGTGTTCACAGCTGCAGATATGGGTACTCGTGTGAGATACATCATTTGAAAGAGTCCCAGGCGCAGAATATTGAATATCTTGGGATCTATTTTATCCGGTTTGGTATGTGAAAAATGTTTAATGATCCAATCCAAGCGACTGCGCCACCTGAGAACGCCATATACCAGACTATAAATAAAGGCCTTGTCCAGTTTTGACTGTTGACCGGAGCTAAAAATGGAATCGATAATCGTGTCGAGGGTCATCTGTGAATTATCGAGGCTGTTCAGGATGTCGAGAGCGGTTTCGCGTGCTTTGTCTCTTGTTTTCTTCATGTAAGAACCGTGTCTGTTTCCATGCTGCATCCACACAGATAATCTTTTGTTGCCAGGCATTTTCCCGAGACGCCTTGAAGCTCTTCAATGAGAAGTGCGCCTTTTCCCGTGGCCACAAGAATTTCATCCGGAAAAGACATGAGCACGGTTCCGGGCACCTTCTGGGTTTCTTTATCCAGAGATTTTGATCTGTATATTTTCAGCCGTGTGGCACCGCAGAACGTAAAGGCACCGGGCCAGGGGTTGATACCCCGTATGAAATTTGCAATATCTTTTGCCGGCAGTTCCCAGTTGATATGGCCGTCTTTTTTCTGCAGCATCGGGACATAGGATGCCGCGGCTGGATCCTGGGCTGTGGGGATGAGCTTCCCGGTGGTGAGCTTTTCCAGTGTTTCCAGCAGCAGACCGGCACCTTCCCGGGCCAGTTTGTCATGAAGCGTTGCAGAGGTGTCTTCAGGAGAGATCTGCACCGGTTGTTGCAGGAGAATATCACCGGTATCGAGACCTTCATCCATCACCATGGTTGTAACACCGGTTTCTTTTTCCCCATTGATAATTGCCCATTGAATGGGAGCAGGGCCCCGGTATCTGGGTAGCAGTGATGCATGAACATTGATGGCCTTGAAGGGAGGAATATCGATCAGCTGTTTGGGCAGGATCTGACCAAAGGCGACCACGACTATCAAATCCGGTTTAAGCCCTGCAACGAGGTCATGGAACGAATCGAGCTTGACATTTTCGGGCTGCAAAAAATCATATCCATAACGAATGGCCGATTCTTTGACCGGGGGAGGCATGATTTTGCGCCCCCGCCCCCTGGGCCTGTCCGGTTGCGTTACCACCAGAACGATATCATGGCGGCTTTCATGGAGTGCCTGCAGGGAGGGAACAGCAAAGTCAGGTGTGCCCATGAATACGACTTTAAATGGTGATGTGGTTTCGATATTACCCTCTCTGCTTGAGCTGTTTTTGTACACGTCTTGCGTAAAGCTGTCTCTTGAGCGGGCTGATCCGATCGATGAAAAGTTTTCCGTTCAAATGATCGATTTCGTGCTGAAGAACAATGGACAAGAACTCGTGAGCTTCGAAACGAAGCAGTTTTTCATTCCTGTCGTAGGCTTCCACCAGGATTGAGGCAAAGCGTTTAACATCCGAGCGATACTCCGGCACACTCAGACAGCCTTCATTTTCAGACAAAACCTCTCCATCGTTTTCGATAATCCGCGGGTTGACCAGGACATTCATGGAACGGTCTTCATCCTGAGGGGAAATGTCATATATGAGCATGCTCTGGTCGATTCCGACCTGGATCGCAGCCAGTCCCACCCCGGGTGCTTGATACATGGTTTCCCCCATGTTGTCGATAAGTTCCTGTAGGGAACCATCAATATTCTCAACCGGTTTTGTGGGTTGTTTCAAAAAGTTGTCCGGGTAGGTTACAATGTCGAGTATGGCCATGGAATTTCCTATTAAACATCTGTACGGTTGTTGACGTGTACCGATTTTTCACAATTTTTTTAAATAATACAACAAAGGGTTCGAGGGGTCAAGGGTCCGAGATAGGAGCCGAGGGAATGTTTTTTATTAAGACAGGATGTCCCTTGCTTTCAGGACATCCCGGGCAATCTGTTGGGAAAGTTCAGATATTCCTGAGAATTTGATTTCATCCCGGATGCGCTCGATGAATTTGACGACGATCGGCTTTCCGTAAAGATCCTTGTTAAAGTCCAATATGTGCACTTCGACGGTCAGCGTATTATCGTCAAAGGTCGGGCTGTACCCGATATTGGCAACACCCTGGTGTCTTTTGCCATGGCAGTCAACTGTGACGGCGTAGATGCCGTTCTTAGGAAAAAGCTCTTCTCTGAGTTTGATGTTTGCCGTAGGGAATCCCAGAAGCTTTCCGCCCCTGTTTCGTCCAGGAACTACTATTCCACTGACCTGGTAGTACCGGCCTAACAGCTTATGGGCCTCACCGACCTTGCCATCTATAAGCAGATTTCGGATTTGGGTACTGCTGATGCGGGAGGGTACATTGTTTGAGATAGGAATCCAATCGACCACATCGACTTCAAAGTCATATGCTTCTGCGTATGATTTTAGCAGATTGAGATTTCCTGCCCTATTTTTCCCGAAAGTGTAGTCTTTTCCCACGACAATGGTCTGGATACCGATGCGGTCCAGCAGAAGATCCAGAACAAATTCCTTGGCTGTAATGGATGCGAATTCGTGGGTAAAGGGAATGCAGATGAGCACATCGATCCCCGTTTTCGCGATCAGTTCGATTTTCTGAGCATATGGGGTGATGAGTGGGGGATGTCCATTGTTCTTAAGGACGCGAATCGGATGCGGCTCAAAGGTCATGGCAATGGCGGTGCCGCCTCGAATGTCGGCTTTTTCCATGACTTCATGAAAAAGCGCTTGGTGTCCGATATGAACGCCGTCAAAATTGCCGATGGTTATAACGGCATTTGGAAATGGTTTGTCGATATCTTCTATATTATCAATTAGTTTCATTCATTTGCTCATCGGCAATTATTGGCTTGACATCAAAAATTAAAAGATATACCTATAGCATCCTAAGATTTGAATCAATCTCTTTTTGTCCGATACTTCATTAACCTGAAAAGGGATGGATTCTTTTCCGTTTAAACGTGCCGAAGTGGCGGAACTGGTAGACGCGCTAGGTTCAGGGTCTAGTGTGGGTTTCCACGTGCGAGTTCGAGTCTCGCCTTCGGCACCATTTTTTTCTTAACCTGCTGTTATTCAACGTCTATTTCCTACGTAAACTTCGACACTACCTCTACCTCCGCCCCCCACACTTGATAATTAGCAAGATGTAAAGAGGAACTATCTTAATGAAACAGACTGATCCACGGATGCACAGTGCGGAACATATCTTAAATCAAACGATGGTACAAATGTATGACTGTGGTCGATGCTTTAGTGCTCATATTGAGAGGAAGAAGTCCAAGTGCGATTATCACAACCAGCTTTGAAGACAGTGTTCTGCGTATACGCTTTAAGCTTACCTAACCGACCATATCTTGCATTGAGGGAGCCTTTATGAAAATCATCCGTTGCGATTGTGAACTTGAAACTCCTCACATCGATCGTACCCTACGAGACTGGGGACACGAGCTTACCCTGATGCCCGAGAACATCAACGAGGACGAGCTTTGTCTGGCCATGGCCGAGTGTGAATTATTGCTAATGTGTTATACACCGATCACGTCGCGTGTGATCGCGTCGGCACCACGTCTCAGGGGCATTGTAAAGTATGGTGTAGGTGTCGACGCGATCGACATCCCAGCTGCACACGAACGTGGGATAGCCGTGGTTAACATCCCGACCTACGCCGAGGAGACCGTAGCCGAAGGTGCCTTCGCTATGTTAATTGCCCTTGCGAAAAAGTTGATGCCCCTGCAAAAAATGCTTTGCACAGAAGGTTGGGCCTGGCCAACAGCCCGTTGGCTCGGGTATGACATAGCGGGCAAAACAGTGGGTATCGTGGGCTGTGGTAGGATCGGCTCCAGCATGGCACGCATGGCCGGTGCCGGTTTCCGTGCGCGTGTAGTGGGCTACGACCCCAATAAGAATTTTAGAGAAATGCAAGCCCTTGGCATTGAGTTATACGACAACCTACATGCCATGCTTGCTATCTGTGATTTCGTCTCTCTTCATGTGGTGCTGAGCGATTCGACACGGCATCTCATCGGTGCTGAAGAGCTGGCGGTCATGAAGTCAACGGCCATCCTAATCAACACAGCTCGTGGTGCCTTGGTTGATGAAAATACTTTATTGCACGCCCTTCAGGAAGGCATCATCGCCGGTGCCGGACTCGATGTCTTCAGCCAGGAGCCACTTAACCAGAAGAGCCACCCACTCAGGGCTTTGTACTCGATGGAGAACGTTATCCTGATGCCACATTTTACTTTCTATACTAAGGAGGCTATGGATCGACTTGAGGCTGAAACCCTCGAACGATGCAAGGAGATTATTGAGGGTCGGCCAGTCACTATCCGCTCGACCGATCCACGCCTGCAGGATGATCCGGTCTGAATTTCTTAGCCGGGGGTCTTTCAATTCCCCTTTTTCTGTTGACAAATTTACTATGTAAGAGTACCTGGAAATTTCAATCGGTAAATAACCTAACTTCGGCGGCCGAAATAGCATATGGATCGTT
>QMMS01000176.1 GCA_003647375.1 Deltaproteobacteria bacterium | reverse complement strand
TCCCTTACCTTGAGACCGGTACCGTCCAGGCTGAGATACCCGTGGTGCCCATCCAGGGAAAGGTTGTTCTCCGGATTCCTGGCATGCAGTGTATAAGATTCAGGCGCGTGTTGGAGGGCATTTTCCACGATGTGCGGTGGAAAGCGGACAGTATTTGTTTTGCGGTCCACCTTCAATCCAAAATCCGAAAGAGTGTTCAGGCGTTTTTCCCCCAGGAGCATGACCATACCGGTATGTTCGAGAATATGCAGACTGGCTTCATGAATGTTGATGATGTCTTCTTTAGGCAGCAACTGGAGACCTGTTTTCCATTCGACAGGTAGAATCATGGCGTAATCCTTTCAGGGAAATCTTCCTTAAAAATCGCTCAGCTCAGGTTCGAAAAACGAAATTATTCCGAAGTCACTCCCGTTGTCAAGCGGTTCTCAAAATAAAACCATGTAACGATTTGACAAAGGCGTTGCCTGGCTTTATGCTGTTTCCGTAACGTTAGGTAACGTTACTATCTAACTAAGATATATGTTTATTTTATAATAATTCCATTTCGGCAGGTGACAATGACACACACCAAGCAGGACACACTCGACCCCCGATTTGCCAGGTATCTCCTGGAATCCATGGCTGATGGCGTTTTTACTCTCGATCGGGCAGGTAAAATTACTTCCTGGAATATCTCCATGGAAAAGATCAGCGGGTACAGCGCCCGGGAGGCCCTGGGCCAAACATGCAACATACTGAGATTCAATTTATGTCTCAAAAAGAGCTGCCCCGGCGGCGTCAATGAATGCGGCATCTATGAAAGGGGTGCCGTAGATGCCAAGGAGTGCGCCCTGCGCCACAAAGACGGTCATGATGTACCGGTTCTCAAAAGTGCGCGGCTTGTAAAAAAAGGTGATGACAATGTGATCGGTATTGTCGAAACGGTAACAGACCTGACAGAGTTGAAAAAAGCACGCCAGCAGATCGAGGAAATTTCACGCAAGCTGGGAGAGGTTCACAGGCTCGACAATATCATCGGCAAGAGCCGAGCCATGCGGGACGTCTTTTCTGCCATCCGGGCGGCGTCGGCCAGTGAGGCGACGGTTTTGATTCAGGGCGAGAGTGGTACGGGCAAAGAGCTGGTGGCTGGTGCGATTCATTACAACAGCGAAAGGGCCGGCAAACCGCTGGTTACGGTTAACTGCAGCGCATTGACCGAATCGTTGCTGGAGAGCGAACTGTTCGGACATGCAAAAGGTGCTTTTACAGGTGCTATTCGGGATCGCAAGGGCCGTTTCGAGGAAGCCGAAGGAGGGGCTGTTTTTCTGGACGAGATCGGGGACATCAGTCCCTTTATCCAGGTTAAACTCTTGCGGGTGCTCCAGGAAAGAGAAATCGAGCGTGTGGGAGAGTCCAGAAAGCAAAAAATCGACATCCGGATCGTCGCCGCCACCAATAAGGATCTTTACCAGCTTGTACGGACCGGAGAGTTTCGGCAGGATCTGTATTACCGTCTGAAGGTTTTTCCGATTGACGTACCGCCTCTCAGACATAGAAAAGAGGACATACCGCTTCTGGCCAGTCATTTTATCGTCCAACAGAATAAAAAAACAGACAAACAAATCCAGGGCCTCTCCCAGACAGCCCTGCGGCTCTTCATGGATCACTCCTGGCCCGGGAATGTCCGTGAACTGGAGAATGCCATCGAACATGCCTTTGTGTTGTGTAATGAAAAAGAGATCGATATCTTCGATCTGCCGGTTGAATTGCGAAGGGCGAAGTATCAACCGGAATTAGCGGCACGGTCTTGTGAACCTTACGATCAACCCAGACATCGCGAGCGCCTTACCAAATTGCATCTCGAATCACTTTTGTCGGAATGCGACTGGAACAAGGCAGAGGTTGCAAGACGTGTGGGTCTGAGTCGAACGGCCATATGGAAGTACATGAAGAAGTGGGATATCCCGCTGAAGCCTACCCTTTAGGGTTTAATGGCTTTCCGTAGTGTTCACAAAAGGACAACTGACAGTCTTCCAGACGGCAATACTTTTCCAGACCCGTGGAGACACTCTGGTGATCCCGTTTGAGGTGAAAATTCAGCCAGGAGGATGTCTGGTTGAGTTCCCACATCCTGGGTGGCACGCAACCTGAAAGCAGATTTTGGCAGGTCCCGCTGTATGCCATTCGCCGGTAAGTTCTTACCCAGACACAGTTTCGGTCTGTCCGTACCTCACACTTCCCGTCGGAGCTTCCGCCGCAGGCGCCATTACGGGTATGCTTGGGACATCTGGATTCGGGACACAGAAAGGCCAGGTTCTGAATGCCACAGTCCCCGCAATGTTGACAACCCAACAGGAGCTTCTTGGCCGAATTTTCTAAAAGTGTCACGATCCCTTCTGCCATTCGATGGTGATCAATCCATCCACAAACTTTTTCCAGGGTCCTGGCTTGTTTCGATTCAAAGCTGAAGAACCGGTTGTGAAAGGATTTCATCAGCCTGAAATGGATTTTTTCCAGCATTGGGATGGATGTCTGCTGCCCAAAACTGTTGGCAGGCAATTTTTCGGAGATGTCATCCGGGAACACGTAAAAGCCGTTGGTAACTGGATATTCGAATTCCGGTAGAAAACTTTGCCATTGATCCTGGATGGCTTTCATGTGGCTCATGACATCCCCCGCCACATCGAAGGTTTTGTGAATACCGCCCAGGTGCATTCCCTGGTATCCGAGGCCCTTGAGAATGGCACCCAGTTTGGCTGCCCGTTCGATGGCTTTGACGCGCCCGGCTTTTGGGTTTTTCCATTCATCCAATACCCTTGTCAGGAGTTTGTCGGTGACCACAACACCGGGCACCATACCCTTATTCATGATTCTGGCGGACCGGGGTGTCAGGAGATAGATGGATCCGAATACCGGCAGGTTCACTTCGAGCTGCTTCAAAACCGTTATCAGCTCAGCAAACTTACGTGCATCATACCCGAGCTGGGTTATGATGAAGCGCGCGCCGGCTGAAATTTTCCTGCAGAGTTTGGCATATTGAGCAAAGCATTCCGCCTCGGTGTACTTGAAAGGGGATACGGCACATCCCGCAAAGAAACCGTCCGGATCTCCGTTTTCATGAAACCGATGGCTGAGGTGATCGAGCATCATAAGGAGATTCACGGCGTCAAGATCGAAGACAGGCGCGCCCTGGCCGCCGAATCCCTTGCCGGTATAATCCCCGGTCAGGGCCAGTAGATTCTTCATGCCCATCATGGATAGTTGGAGCGCCCTGCTTTCCATTCCAACCCGGTTCAGGTCCCGGCAGGTAAAGTGAACGATGACATCCATGCCGACCTTGAAAATATCGTGTCCGAGCACATCCGGGCTCAGAGAGGGATTACCGCCGGGGTTGTCGGTGATGGATACGGCTGAAAGCCCTCCATCGGAAAATGAATCCCGGGCGATGCCCATGACGGTGTCCACAGACCGACCCGAGGAATCTTTCCCCGGGACCAGTTCCAGGGTGGTGATGAAATCTTCCGGTAGAAACAGGTCGTTTTGAAATACACGCAACATGGTAGATGAGCCTACACCATTTGGGGAGGAATTCAAAGCGTTAAGGGCTCGCGCAAAAATAACTTCACATTTTTGCATCTCAGCTTGACAAATTTACCCGGTTCCATTTAGTTAGTACACGAAAGGGTTGAAATGGATAAATTTAAAGACTGTGTCATATTTTTACTGGCCAAGGCTTACCAGAAAGCGCATGGAACTTTTAAAAAACGTTTGACCGGATACGGCCTGACACCCATACAACACCTCATCCTCGAGGTTCTCTGGGATGAAGACGGCCTGTCGGCCAGCACTATCAGCGAGCGACTGGTACTGGATCCGGCTACGCTATCGGGTGTTCTGGAAAGAATGGTTTCAGGGGGATGGATTTTCAAGCATCCCGATCCGGAAGACAAACGTACCTTGCGCATCTGTCTGTCCGACAAGGGTATTTCATTGAAGCCAAGGCTTACTACCGAGCGAGATCAGGCCAATCAAGAGTGTCTGAATGGATTAACCGTGGAAGAGAAGGTTTTGTTGAAGCGTTTGTTGAGAGATGTTTCGTATACAAAATAAATTCACCATGCGAATTTATCCAACGCGGCGTTGCCGCTTATCAAAGGAGGTACAATAATCATGAATGACCCATTATTCAATTCGATCAATATCGGCGGACTGGAGATCAAGAACCGAATCTATCTGCCGGCCATGCACATGAACATGGCGGAAGATTACAAGGTCACGGAACAACTCATTGAATTTTATGCCGAGAGAGCTCGCGGGGGTGTGGGCATGATCAGTGTCGGCTATGCCACCGTGGACGAACTCTCGGGCTCTACAATGAACATCGGTGCTCACAAGGATGAATACATCCCCGGTCTCAAGCAACTGGCTGATGTCATCAAAGACCACGGCGCACGGAGCGCTGTACAGTTGAACCACTCCGGTCGTTACAATTTCTCCTTTTTTACCGGTGGAAAACAACCGGTGGCACCATCACCGGTCCCGTCCCGCATGACCAAAGAAACCCCCCGGGAACTGGAGATTGAAGAAATCAAGGAGATCATCGAAAACTTTGGCCAGGCGGCGCGGCGTGTCAAGGAAGCCGGTTTTGACGCTGTGGAGGTCCTGAGTGGTACCGGATATCTCATCTCTGAATTTTTGTCACCCCTCACCAATCTGCGAACGGATGAATACGGAGGATCCTATGAAAACCGGATGCGTTTTGGTCTGGCGGTCATGCAGCGGATCAAGGCGGTTACGGGCAGTGATTACCCCCTGATTGTGCGCATGAACGGCAACGACTTCATGCCCGGAGGCCAGGGACGCAAAGAACTGGCCGTGTATGCCCAGGCGCTGGCGGACGCTGGTGTGGACGCATTGTGCATCAATGTGGGCTGGCACGAAGCTCGGGTGCCCCAGATTACCACCTCGGTTCCCAGGGGTGTGTTTGGATATCTGGCAAAAGGGATTAAAAACCTTGTAAAAATACCCGTCATTGCCAGCCACCGCATAAACGATCCAGCCACGGCCAGGGAAATGATTGCAGACGGCATGTGTGACATGGTTGCCATGGGGCGACCCTTGATCGCGGATCCCTATCTTCCGGAAAAGGCATCCACGGGACGTGAAAATGAAATTGTTCATTGTATCGCCTGTGCCCAGGGTTGTTTTGATCACCTTTTCAAATTGAAACAAGTGGAGTGTCTTTGCAATCCCAAAGCCGGGCACGAAAAGGAATGCCGCCTGCAGGCTTCGGATGCACCTTCAAAGGTTATGGTGGTGGGCGGTGGACCTGCCGGTATGAGTGCAGCCCTTGCAGCTGCAGAATGCGGGCACGAAGTGGTGATCTACGAAAAGGAGAACCGTCTTGGCGGGCAACTCTACCTGGCATCTGCACCACCGGGAAGGGCTGAATTTGCGGAACTGGCCAAGGATCTGGCGACTCAGGTGGCTGTTCAGAAGATCCGGGTGGTTCTCAATGCCGCAGTCGACGAAAGGTCCTGGACGATGAAAATCCAGGCAAGGTTCTTCTGGCAACCGGTGCGAAACCCATCACACCACCGATTCCCGGTGTGGATCTGGCGCACGTGGTTCAATCCTGGGATGTGCTGCAAAACAGGGTTTCCACGGGCCGGCGGGTTGTAGTGATTGGCGGTGGAGCCGTTGGGGTGGAAACCGCCTTGTTCTTGGGTGAAAAGGGAACGCTTTCCGGGGAAGCCGTCAAATTCCTCCTGGTGAACAAGGCAGAAACACCCGAAGATCTGTACGAGATGGCAACCCAGGGAACCAAGGATGTCGTGCTCATCGAGATGATCAAGAAGGTGGGTAAGGATATCGGCCTGACGACCCGCTGGGGCATGCTCCAGGATATGTCACGCATCGGGGTGAAGACGAACGTTTCCACCAAGGCACTGGAGATTACGTCCGCAGGCGTCACCGTTGAAATGGACGGACAGATGGATACCCTTCCGGCGGATACCGTGGTCCTGGCGGTGGGATCCGAGTCCTATAACCCGTTGCAGGAAATGGTGGAGAAAAAAGGTATCCCGTACCAGGTCGTAGGGGATGCGCAGAAGGTTGCCCTGGCGTTCGATGCGGTTCATAACGGGTTTGCAGCGGGAAAAAACATCTAGCGATGTTAGCTGGTAGCTCTTGGCCGGTAGCTCTTAGCTGGCAGCCGGATGGGTTTGCAACAAGTATCTGGGATACGGCACTATAAAAAGGAAAAAAGATGGAAGTACAAAATGACTGCGGTGTCTGGGAAAAAACAAAAGGGTGCCTGGTGCCGTTAGAAAAGCTGGCTGTGCTGCCTTTGTATCACCGCGAAACTATACCAGAAACCTATCTGGATGTCATGGGGCACATGAATGTCCGCTGGTACATGGCTCTCTTTGACACCTCGGTCTGGAATTTTTTCATCTCCCAAGGCCTGGATGAAAATTACTTTGTCCGGAAACAGATGGGCGTGTTTGCGTTGAAGCATTTCATACAGTATTTTGCCGAAGTTAAAGCGGATGAAACCGTGGCCATGCGTATCCGCCTGCTGGGGCGCACCGAGAAACGATTTCATTTTATGAATTTCATGATCAATGAAGCCACGGGCAAGCTGGCGGCCATCCTGGAAGTTCTGGGGACGCATGCGGATCTGAAAATTCGTAAAGCTGTCGCCATGCCCCAAGATATCTCGAAGAAGTTCGATGTCCAGATTGCGGTTGACCAGCAGCTTGACTGGGAGGCACCGGTGAGTGGGGCGATTAAGCTATAGCCATTTAGGTGTATAGACTGTAGGCTGTTAGGTGGTCAGCAGCTAATAGTCTAACAGCAAGTGCACTTCGGTTAGGCACGCCGTCAAAGCGGAAAAAATCGGATGCGATGCCGTCAGTATCGATGGATTTGAAGCTGCAGGACTCCCAGGTGAAGACGATGTGACAACCATGATCCTGGTGCCGCTCACCCGGGATGCTATCGATCTTCCCATCCTCGCATCCGGCGGACTGGGAAATGGCCGTGGATTGGTGGGTGCTTTGGGGCTGGGTGCAGACGGAATAAACATGGGTACCCGTTTCGTGGCGACCCGGGAAGCACCGGTGCACCCTAACGTGAAGCAGGCCCTCGTCGAACACAGTGAGCGTGACACACGCCTGATCATGCGGACGCTTCGAAATACAGAACGGGTCATGCACAACCCGGTCGTGGACAAGGTGCTCGAAATTGAAAGCAGGGGAAACACAAAGATCGAGGATATCGTCCCCTTTGTTTCCGGGTTGGTGGGAAAGGAGATGCTCGAGCAGGGGCAGATGGAGAAAGGGATCCTGGCTGCCGGGCAGACCATGGGATTTGTGCAGGATATTCCTACATGCCGGGAACTGCTGGATCGTATCATGGCAGAGGCCGAACAGATCATCAAAGAAAAATTTTCTCAGGTGATCACCCATAAGGAGATATAAGATGATGGATCTTTTTGAGACAAGCGAGATAAACGGCATGAAGCTGGCGAACCGGTTTGTTCGTTCAGCAACCTGGGAAGGCATGGCCGCCGATGATGGCGCTGTCACACCCGGTCTGGTCAAAATTATGGCTGACCTTGCCGAGGGGGGTGTCGGACTGGTCATCAGCAGCCATGCTTATGTTGCCAAGGCAGGCCAGGCAGGTCCCTGGCAGTTGGGTGTCTATGCAGATGACCTCGTACCCGGGCTGAGTAAAATGACCGAAGCGGTTCATGATAAGGGCGGCAAGATCGTGATACAACTGGCACATGCCGGCTACCATGCCAATGGGAAGCTGAGCAGCATGATGCCTGTGGCACCTTCGGCTATCGAAGGGCTGGCCAAATCTCCCCGCAAAGAATTAAGCGAAGGGGATATCCAGGATATTGTCGAGGCGTTTGCAAAGGCTGCCCGACGGGCCAAAGAGGCGGGTTTCGATGGGGTACAGATTCATGCGGCTCACGGGTATCTCTTGAGCCAGTTTCTGTCACCGATCTACAATCATCGAACAGATGCATACGGCGGCGACATTCAAAACAGGTCAAAGGTGCTGCTGATGATCCTGAAAGCCATACGCGAATCCGTTGGCCCTGATTATCCGGTCTTGATCAAAATGAACTGCGGAGATTTTCAGGATAATGGTCTGGCGTTGGATGATGCCATCCAGGTGGGAAAGATGCTGGCAGGAGCAGGTATCGATGCCATTGAGTTGAGCGGGGGCCTGCTTACCGGGGGAAAAATGAGTCCCAGCCGCATGGGTATTCATTCCACGGAGAAAGAAGCCTATTTTCATCGGGAGGCTGTGGCATTCAAGGCAGAAGTTCAGGTGCCGTTGATTCTGGTGGGGGGAAATCGATCCTATGAAACAGCACAACAGATTGTCGATAATGATATTGCAGATTATATTTCCCTATGCCGGCCCTTTATCCGGGAACCGGGCCTGATCAATCGATGGCGATCGGGGAACTTGGCAAAGTCAGCCTGTCTTTCCGACAACAAGTGTTTCGGACCCATTATGGCGGGCAAGGGGTTGTATTGTGTCATGGACCGGAAAGACAAAGTTGGATCATCTCCAAAGCCTTGATTCAACTTAAGGGCTCAAGTGAAATGCTGAACGACGATATCCGGTGACTTCTATGCAAAACTACAACATCTTAATAACGAATGATGATGGAATTGATTCACCAGGTCTCCGAGCTGCAGTAAAGGCAGTATTAACCATTGGAAATGTTACTGTTATTGCTCCAAGTTATCAGCAAACAGGAACTGGACGTGGTTTAATCGGAGAAAAGCAAGCAAGCCTCAAACCCATTGAATATCATTTAAATGGTAAGGAAATTCGAGCTTATCACTGTGAGTGCTCTCCTGCGTTAATTGTCAGACATAGCTTAAGAACGATTTTCAAAGAAAATATGCCTGACTTGCTCATTTCTGGAATCAATTATGGAGAAAATCTCGGAATTGATATTACAAGCTCAGGGACTATCGGTGCAGCACTTGAAGCGTCTAGCTCTGGTATCCCTGGTATAGCTATATCCAAACAAACCGATATTGAATCACATCACAGATATACAGATCAGGACTGGTCAGCATCATCGTTTTTCTTAAATCGTTTTGCAAAATCTTTATTAGCAAAAAAGTTACAAACCGACGTTGATGTATTGAAAATAGACGTTCCTATTGATGCCACTCCTTTAACTGATTTTAAAATCACAAGGTTATCAAGGGTAGGTTATTATTCGAAATCCATCGACAACCCTAATGTTAACAGTAGAATAGGTGATGGAAAAACAATCATAAATGTTAATGGAGCCGATCTCGATCCTGAATCAGATATTTATGCTTTTGCAATTGACAAGGTTGTGTCTGTTACACCTTTGAGTGTTGATTTGACTTCGCGTGTCAACCTATTTGAACTCCAAGAAGTGCTTGGTAAATAAATGATTCGAAGGGGTTAATGAATTTAGAACCTTTGTCGAATCTTTCAAAAAGACCGATATGAGTCAAGAGCAG
>QMMS01000175.1 GCA_003647375.1 Deltaproteobacteria bacterium | reverse complement strand
GTTTATTGGGTTTATTGGGTTTATTGGGTTTATTGGGTTCGTTGGGTTATTTGCCGCGGTGCTGTCTGCCATAAGCCGTCAGCCACCCTCGAACCCTTGGATCCTCGAACCCTTGAACCCTTTAATTATCAGGCCACCACACCCACTTCCCCAACAGCTTGTGAATCCACCTCATCAAGTGTCTCCAGTATTTTTTGGTAAGCTTCAAAAACCCTCAGGGCTTCAATCATCTCCACCATGCCCCTGACAGGGTCTACATTGGCAAGCTCGACATAGCCCTGCATCATCGCAAAATTTTCGGACGGTATTGCCGATGCACCATTGTCCAATGCCCTAAAAAGCGATTCCCCCACCTTCTGGAGGTTCTGGGAATCGGGAAAGCGTGTAACACGGATAGAACCAACCGTACTGCCGTCCACCTCTATGTTGCCCTCCCTGTCGATGGTAATGGGCCCCTCTTCCTCCAACTGAATGTTGCCACCCTGGCCCAGCACAGGATATCCTTCCGGGGTCATCAAAAGACCATTCTCCCCAAGCATAAAATTTCCATTACGCGTGTACTTGACACCCTCGGGGGTTTGGACATTGAAAAAGCCATCACCTTCAATAGCCAGATCAAGCGGATTTCCAGTCTGACGCAGGGAGCCCTGGGTAAATTTGACATAGTATTCCAGCGACGGATCACCCGACAAGATCGGTGCTATATAGGGTCTTGCATCTACATCTGATCCGGGTAGCTCCATGGTCTCTGTTTCGAGGAGTTGGAAATAGGTTCGGTCCTCCTTGAAACCAACCGTATTAACATTGGCCAGATTGTTGGACAAAATATCCAGCCGATATTGCTGAATCAAAGCACCTGCAGTTGCACTATACACCGCATCCGACATCCATGATCTCCTTATCCGAATTATACTGTATGCCCAAATTAATGCAAATTGTGAGCCAACAGTGTTGATATGCAATTCTAAATATATATCAATTGGTTATAATAAAATATTGCTGTATATTCATCCCCAGTTCTCCTGAAACAGGCAAAATTTGCCGAGAGGCCCCTTTCTTGCCTACCCGTATACTGTCCGATTTATACTATTTACAGATTGATACGCTATTCAAAGACCCGAATCGATCGCATCCAGCATCGATTGATGCGCTTCCCAGCGTCCCTTCGCAAACGTGTCATGGATGCTTGCAATCAGGTCGATTTCACATTGAGGGAGCCCCACCCGATGCCGGATATCTTTGGCATTGAAGCCCCTGGCCGCCAAGCCGGCAGCTACCCTGTAGCGACTCACCTTACCCTGTCCGATGACATTTTCACGCACAGGAACCGGCCGCTCCTTCAGGGGGATATCATCCTCGGTTATCCCGGACCCTGGTAATGTCCCGGACGCTCCGCTGTTTGTTTTATGGACTTCACGATGATGGACGGTATCCTTTATTGCCCCTGCATGCCTGATGCCCAAGGGAACCTTGAACTGTTGTTCTGCCAACTGCGAAGTCAGTTCCACATCAAAATCCTGTTCAAACCGAAGTCGCTTTTCATTGACCAGTGCCTGATTCTTCATGATGTTGAATATCAGCGAACCCATAAGGATCAGTCCGCCGAAGGCGTAGAAAAACTGCAGCGATAGCAATAATAGGTCATGCATGGATAGGTTCATCCTAACTCCTTCTTTCAATCTATAGGCTAAACGCGGATGTCGATAACGTTTCCCTGGTCGCGATCAGGTTTGCCGGCAGATCTGTCCCGTAAAGCCCTTTTAGTAACTTTCTTTTTATTCGAATTCTGGACGGCCATGCCTGAATCATTGCGGTTCATGGGCGACCTTCCCTGCTCCTTGTTTGACGGATGCCGCATGTCTTGATTCCACTTTTCCCTTTTCTGCCGCCTCTTGAATTTCTGTTGGGCTGTTCGCGTAACCTTTGCCGTAGAAAGATCTTTTGGCGTACGGTTCGGTAGTCGTATCGGGTCCGCCATGCTGTTGCCCCCGCTTAGAATTTCGGTTTAGCTATCACCTGTATTGAGCGATTTTTATCTTAATCTGCACCGACCTCTTGCGGATTGAGGGTTCGCAAAAAATCGCTCAGTTCAGGTATCACCAATATGTCCCTTCAGTCTCAGTTGTCTTCTAAGCCGAATAATCACAGCCGCGTGAATCTGAGACACCCGCGATTCCGTTATATCCAAGACCTTGCCAATTTCCTTCATGGTGAGTTCATCTGCGTAATAAAGCGAAATGACCATCCTCTCCTTTTCAGGCAGCTTTTCGATTTCCTGGCTGAGAGAATTGAAAATATCCTTGAACTGAGCATTTTCAAGAGCGTCTACAGCACGGATATCGGCAATTTCTCTGAAAGCGGATGCCTGTTCCTTCTTACTGAGCATACCCAGATCTTCCATCCGTATAAAGCTGAGGCATGCCCTGGATCGAATGTCATAAACCTCTTCGAGGGTCAGACCCATTGCTTCAGCCAGCAACTCCTCACTCACATCACCGTTGTTATCCTGCTCCAACCGGCAATAGGTCTCCTCGAGTTCTCGGAAACGTTTTCTGGCCGGCCGGCTTAGATAATCTCTTGAACGCAATTCACTGAGAACCGCTCCACGAATTCGGATCTGTGCATACGTCATGAAGGCGTTCTCCCGGGTGGGGTCAAATCGCTCCGCAGATTGGATGAGCCCGATAATGCCGGCATTGATCAAATCATCTCTATCGACACTCGCCGGCAAATGGGCGGCAATCCGCTGGACAGTCCGTTTCACCTGAGGTAGATGTTCCAGGATCAACGCATCTCTCTCCTGGTGATTATCCCCGGGATTGTAATCTGTACGGGTTTTCGCAAATCCTACCATATACCAAGAAACTCCTGAAACACATGCTCCGGAAATGGGATGACATTTCCAGGATAGTGGGTTTAATTCTGCATCATGTCATATATCTGTTGTGCAACAACCTTGAAACATACCGACGCCGGTGACTTCGGATACATATCACTGACCATTTTCTGGCAGCGCACACCTTTTGGTATATTGTCATCTTTTAAAATATGGCCCATGAAATGAATCGATATGTCCAAAAACTGACGGGTGATCAGTTCAAGGTGATTAAATATTTCCCGCGCCTCTCCGGCGTTTTCCACTTGGTTCACAAGAAGTCTGAAACCGGAAATACCATACTGGATCGATAAGACCTTCATCAGGGCATATGCATCCGTTATGGCTGTCAGATCAGGCGTAACAACAACGCACACATCCTGGGCACTGGCATTAAAATAGAGAACATTCGAGGAAATGCCGGCGGCCGTATCGATCAATACAGCATCAAATGAAGCGACAATACGGAGCATCTGATCACTGATGAGATCCATTTGCGAACGTGTCAGATGGGTCAAAGCCTGTATCCCGGAGGATGCCGGCAATATCTTCATCTTTCCCGGGCCGTCCACCATGATGTCGACAATAGCTTTTTCACCCGATATGACATGGGAGATATTGTATTTAGGCGTAATACCCAGCAAGACATCAAGGTTACCAAGACCCAGGTCCGTGTCCATAATGAGAATTTTTTTTCCAAAACCGCTGAGGACATAGCCAAGATTGGCAACAATGTTCGTCTTACCCACTCCCCCTTTTCCGCTGCTAACAGCAATTATTTTGGGCAGTGCCGTCTTCGGATCATTCGTGGGCATCATGCGAACAGATGTTTTTTTCAACAACCGTTCCTGAAAGCTGATAATATTTGTGGATGGATCCTTTTTCATACTTATATCTGTCTTCCCTGTTGATTGCGGCATTACCGACCCCCATTCGATTCCACTGTATGAGCATATTCGACGTAGGGAGTTTTCCCGTTTTCTTCTCCCCATTCGGTGCTGACGGTTCGGTAGGGCCTGAATTTCAATGGATGTTTTTCCAGCTCACTTTCAAAGACATGCAGTCGTTCCGCCAGAATTTCAGGAGAGGCGGACTTGGCTCGCCGTAGGCTGGTTTCGTTAAAAATCATCCGCATCAATCGCTTGGCCGTCATGACATGGATATCGTCAGGAATATTTCGGCCATCCGCATAATATGAGAGGGGTATGCCTGTTTGTATGGCCCGGCTTAGAATGTTTCCCTGAGTGGTGCTCTCGTCCAGCTTGGTGAATATTAAGTTCCGAACAGGGAACGGTTGAAAAGCATCCAAAATGACATTCAAGTCTCTTGCTTTGGTGGTTGTGCTTAACACCAGGTGAACATGGGGTGTTTCAATTTCCGCAATCAACAGCTCGATTTTGTTAAGCTGCTCAAGATCATTCGGGTTTACACCGGCTGTATCGACCAGAATAAGCTGTTTGTCCGATAGATTTCTGAGTGCCTTGCGTAAGGTCAGGGGCGATGAGGCAGCCTTCATGGGAATGCCGAGGATGCGCGCATATATGGCAAGCTGTGAAATACCGCCAATCCGCTGATCGTCCAGCGTTATCAGTCCGATGGACGATTTTCGTTGGTGGCTGTATATTGTCGCTATCTTGGCAATGGTGGTGGTTTTACCAACACCCGTGGGACCGACGAACACCATGCGCTTTGGAAGACCTTTATCGGTATTGGGATCCGGCCTCATGCGTATCCGGTCCTGGATCGCCTTTTCCAGAATATCCATCAAAATTTCTTCCGAAATTCGGGCTCTTCCGACCGCAACCGTATGAACAAGCACCATCAGTTCCTGAACGCTATCTTCAGCGACACCTGCCATCAACATCTGCTGATGCAACCAGAACAATTTTTTCACATAACTTGCCGGCAGCATGTCTTTGACTGAAGGCCTGTTCGTCGGTCGGGAAAAAGAACGAATAGAAGTCCCGCGATCATTCGATATAGACCGGGATGGCTTCCTCTCCGGGGAACGAAAAATCGGAGGCGATGTGGTGAACGAGGCGGGCTTTTTTTTTGAAATGGATACCTCGTCATAGACTGCATAAGACGTATCCGTTGCCGCTGTCAGGGTCACCTTCTGCTTTTTCCATTTTCCCAGAAACCGCCCGGCTGGTTTGTTCGTCTTGACTCCGAGTATTACAGCTTCCGGCCCGAATGCTTCTTTGGCCGCTTTCAAGGCCTCTGTCATATTGTCTGCTTCGAATGTCTTAATCTGCACTTGAAATCTCCACGGTACTTAAAGACTGAACCTGTACGTTATTCAAAATCTCGTTGAACGACAAAACAGAGATGCTTGGTAAAAACCGGTCAATAAACTTCTTGAGATGCATCCGAATTTCCGAAGAGCAGAGGATGGTCGGCTGTGTCTGAATCTTTGAAAATTTTTCCAGATCCTTGGCAAGAGCGTTGATTAATCGATGCGCCATATCCGGCGGCAAAGCCAAAAAATCTCCCTGATCCGTGTGTTGAACCGATTCTGAAACAAGCGTTTCAACCGATCGTTCCAGCGTGATAGCCACGAGTTTTCCCTCGGGCGTCTGATGCATTTTTGTAATGCTTCGTGACAGCGCCTGCCGGACATGTTCGGTCAACTGGTCAATATTCTTCTGTGCCGGAGCCCAGTCGGCTAACGTTTCCAATATGGTCAGCATATCGCGAATCGGCACTTTTTCACGCAGAAGATTTTGCAGAACCTTCACCACGGCTCCCAGGGGTAGCAGATTGGGCACAAGTTCCTCGACTACTTTAGGAAACGTTTCTTTGATATTTTCGAGGATCTCCTGAGTTTCCTGCCTTCCGATCAATTCCGGAGCGTGCTGACGAATGATCTCCGACAAGTGGGTTACAAGAACCGTCGGTGCATTGACCACCGTGAAACCATTGGCAAGAACGGCCTCTTTCTGATCTTCCCGGATCCACTTGGCCGGAAGTCCATAGGTTGGTTCCTGAGTGTCGATCCCCTCAATCTGCGCCTGAACACCCTCCGGTTGCATTGCCAGGTAATGGTTCATCATCACTTCGCCCCTGGCCACTTCGTTACCCTTGAGGCTTATGGTATATTCCCCTGCTTTTAGATGCATGTTATCCTGGATATGCACGGATGGAATAATGATGCCGATCTCTCGGGCAATATGTTGACGGATAGATTTAATACGATCCAGCAGTTCACCCTCCTGGTCCGGGTCAACCAGGGGAATAAGCCCGTATCCAACATCCAGTGCCAGAGAATCCAGTGGTTGCAGCAGATACGTTTTTTCCGGCACTTCTTCTATTGACGTGGCAGTCTCTTTGCTCGTCTCTTCCGGTTGCGTTTCCTTTAGCTGATATGCCAAATAGGCGATTATGCCCGTCAGCAATGCCAGAAAAACAAACGGACTCGTGGGGAACCCTGGAAACAGACCGATACACAATAGGATAATAGATGCAATTGCAATTGCACGGGGCTGATGGAGAATCTGGGATACAATGGAAAATCCGAGACTTGCATCGGTTCCTGCCCTGCTGACCACGATACCTGCGGTTGTTGATACTACCAGGGCTGGAATTTGCGTCACCAAGCCATCACCGACAGTCAGAAGCGTGTAGGTCTGTGAAGCTTCGGCAAAAGACATGTTATTCTGGAACACGCCAATACCCAGTCCGGCCACGATATTAATGAGCGTGATAATAATCCCGGCGATAGCATCACCTCTGACAAACTTGTTGGCACCATCCATAGCGCCGTAATACTCTGATTCCTGTGCAATCAGGCGCCGTCTTTCACGTGCATCCTGCTCCGATATCAAACCCGCATTTAAATCCGCATCGATACTCATCTGTTTGCCGGGCATGGCATCGAGCATAAATCTCGCGGCCACCTCTGCAATCCGGCCGGCGCCCTTGGTTATAACAATAAAGTTAATGATCACCAAAATCAGAAATATAATTACGCCCACAGCGTAATTCCCACCCACAACTACGTTGCCGAATGCATGGATCACTTTTCCCGCGGCCATGGTGCCCTCGTTACCATTCAAAAGAATGATTCGCGTTGAAGCCACATTCAGAGCCAGGCGGAGTAGCGTAGCCAGAAGGAGGATCGACGGGAAAGCTGAAAAATCAAGGGGCTTGACCACATACATCCCCACGAGAAGAATGATCACCGAGAAGGTAATGTTGAAAGACAGCAAAAAATCGAGGAGCATCGGCGGGACCGGTATGATCATCACCACCAGGATACACATAACGGCAAAACCCATAAAAACGTCCGCATTTTTAAATAGCGAAGAGAGTCCGGGTATCTGATTCAGCGTTGTGGTTTCCATGAATATCTCACTCCAATCAAATTGTTACACAATTTGATTCATCATAATTTTATACAAATAATACCTGCTTATTGCACTTGTTGGCGCCCCTTAATCCGATACACATAGGCCAACACTTCAGCCACGGCTCTATAAAGCGTCAGGGGAATTGTTTCTCTAAGTTCCACCGATTTAAAAAGGGCCTGTGCCAGGGGTTTCTGTTCAAGAACTGGAACCCCTGATGATTCAGCGATTTCCCGGATCCGCGCCGCAACGTACCCGGCACCCTTAGCCACCACCTGTGGTGCATCCATCTTTTCCGTATCGAACTTCAACGCCACAGCCAACTGGGTTGGGTTCGTAATAATCACGTCGGCAGTCGGGACTTCCGCCATCATGCGTCTATGTGCCATTTCCAGCTGAACTCTTTTGATTCGCGCCTTTACGATGGGGTCGCCTTCCCGTTGTTTCCATTCCTCTTTGACTTCCTGCTTGGTCATTTTCAGGTCATTCTCATATTGCCATCGCTGGAAGGCATAGTCCAGACCAGCCAGAATTATGAGCGAAAGACAGGTGTATAAACAGATTTCAAGAGACACCCGCCCTGTAAAACTGAGAATATCGAGGACTTCCATGCGCATCAATTCCGGCAGGAACGAAAAATGCCGTCGAAGTGTTGCATAGGCGACGAGGCCGATTATGAGGATTTTCAACAGTGCCTTTGCGACCTCCACCAGGGAACGCAGGGAAAAAAGCCTTTTCATCCCACTGAGGGGGTTCAGTTTAGACAGCTTGGGTATCAACGTCTTGCCCGTGAAAAGGATCCCAAATTGAGAAAGATTTGCGGCAATACCCGCCAGCATGATCGCCGTCATCAAAGGAAATAGAATCCAGAAGAGTTTTCCCAGAATCGCCGAGAAAATTCGGACGACGGACAGTTCCTGTAACTCCAGGGTGATGCTGTTCTGCAATGCATCCCGCATCATACTCGAAAGATTGTTGAACATTTGCCCACCCAGAAAAAAGAATACGCCCATGGTCATAAAGAGAATAAACACGGACGGAATCTCGCGGCTGACCGCTACCTGTCCTTTTTTTCGCGCGTCTTCCCGCTTCTTGGGTGTTGCAGACTCGGTTTTATCCTGATTTTTTTTTCCCGACATCACACACCCCCTCGACACAACTTCAGGAGAGTCATTATGTCTGCGCCATTGGCATTAAAAAGCCGGCCTATAAACGCTGACATATAGGGCAGTGCAAACCCCAGGAAAATAAATCCCACAGCTATTTTCAACGGCATAGCAACGATGAAAACGTGCATCTGAGGCACCGTTCGCGCCATGAGACCCATGGCTACACTCGTCAACAACAGCACGATAATGATGGGTGCACCCAGTTTTATGGCCACAACAAACATATTGCCTGCCAACATCATGACCTGTTCCACCAAGGCCTGCCGATAGTGAAAGCTCAGGGGTGGAATCAAGTAAAAGCTTTCGGTTAAAGTGCGCAGGAGAAGATGGTGAGCATTGGTGGCCAGAAAAATCAGCATCGCCAGTACGTGACTGAATTGCGAGAGCAGCGGCACCTGGTTTCCGCCGGCCGGGTCAACAACGTTGGCAATCGCAAAACTCATCTGAAATCCCACTAACTGCCCTGCCATCTGCACCGCAGTGAAAACCATCTGAACGGCAATTCCGATGATGGCACCAATGGCAATTTCTCCAATCAAACGAAGCGACAAAGCCAGAACGTCCTGCGCCATGGTCAAGTGAGTGCCTTCAATCAACGGCATCATGAGCACGCTCATGGAAGCAGCCAGGCCAACCTTAAAAAGGACCGGAATATTCCTACTGTTAAAGAACGGGATGGTCATCAGCATGGCACTGACCCTGAAAAACACGAGGAATAAAAGCTCCAGTTGTGTCACGGGAATATCGAAGTTCAGTGTCTGCATCGTCTTTTAGTTTATTGAGCTTATTGGGTTCATTGGGTTCACCTTATATACATGGGCAGATCTATAAGCAGATTCTGTGTAAAAGTAACAATCAGCTTCAGCATCCAGGGAAAAAAGACCAGCAGCGCAATGGCCACACCCAGCATCTTGGGAACAAAAACAAGGGTCATCTCGTTGATCTGAGTTGCAGCCTGGAACATACTCACGAGAACACCGATCACCAGACCTGCCACCAGCATGGGTGCCGCCAGCAGAATCGCCGTTTTTATGGCTAAGAGAAAATAACCTGTTATGAATTCCGGAGACATATTGCAAAACTCCTTAGGGTTCGCATAAAAATAAGTTCACAGAATTAGGTGCCCAGGCGCCTGG
>QMMS01000174.1 GCA_003647375.1 Deltaproteobacteria bacterium | reverse complement strand
TTCTGCCGAAATTTAATAATAAGCCAACTTCAATATTTGTTGCCTTCAAGTAATTGATTAATTGTGCTTCATGATAAACTTCATAAAAACTTCTAAGTATAATATCTGTAATTTCTTTGTGTTGAAACATAGCTGCGTTCATCTGTGTGAATCTGTGGCTGAATAGTTACGTCGCTTCTTTGTGAAAGTCCTGTATTCCTATCTCATTTTCTATTCTCAACACGGACAATATCGGAGTCCTCGCCGTCTTGATTTCCCGCGTCATATAACACGATTTTATAATAGTATCTGAACCCTTTGTCGATAGTATCCTGAAATTGCATAGTTTCAGACCGAGCCGGGATCTTTCGAATAATCCTAAATGTCTGTGGGCAGTCCCGGCAGGGTAAGTTCTTTAAAGACTCTTTCAAGCGCAACACCTTCGCACCAGCGATGGTAGGGTTATCGCTCGCTTGCTTTGGGATGGGGACGGACCAGGTCAGGTTGATCTGGTTGCCGACCACCTGGTATTGCAGATCGCTCACAGCAGGAGGTTTCGAATAACGGGGTGGGACAGGCAAGCCCTTGATACCGCAGCCCGATACCCCAAATAGCATCAGGGTCAACATCGTAACAACATGATATTTGATTAGTCGACACATGGACTCATTTCGCATCCGTAATCTCATTTTCCGCTTTTGCAATCTGTTCAACCACATTCTGTTTGGCGGTTCCACCAAAAGATGTCCGTCTCCCGATCATCTGGTCCATGGCAATGAATGAAAAAACATCGTCGCCCATGAGTGATGAAAAGTTTTTCAGTTCCTTCAAGGAAAGTTCGTTAAGTTCTTTTCCGTGCTGAATAGCAAAGCCAACAGCTTTTCCAACACATCCATGAGCCTCTCGAAACGTCATGCCCTTACCGACCAGATAATCCGCTAAATCGGTTGCATTGAGAAATCCAACAGACGCAGCCTGCAGCATGTGTTCCTTGTTAACATGAATGTTCGGCAACATCCGGATATAGATTTCGATGCAGTCGCACAGCGTATCAACGGATCGAAAGAGCGGCAGTTTGTCTTCCTGCATATCTCTGTTGTAAGCCAAGGGCAGCGATTTCATCAGTGTCAGCACGGTCAATAAATCACCAAAAACACCACCGGTTTTTCCCCGAACCAGCTCCGGGACATCAGGATTTTTTTTCTGCGGCATAATACTGCTGCCCGTGGCAAAAGCGTCCGGCATCTCGATGAAGTTGAACTCCGAAGAGGACCACAGGACGATTTCTTCTGATATCCTGCTGAAATGAACCATACAAATACTGGCATGAGCAAGATATTCCAGAATAAAATCCCTGTCGGAAACCGCATCCATGCTGTTGGGAGATACACGGCTGAATTCCAAAAGCTGGGCAGTGTAATGGCGATCTATGGGATAGGTCGTACCCGCAAGTGCTGCAGATCCCAGTGGCATGACATCGATTCGCTCCAGGGCATCCTGAAAGCGTTCACAGTCACGCTTGAACATTTCACAATATGCCATTAGATGGTGACTGAACAACACCGGCTGGGCATGCTGCAAATGGGTATAACCCGGCATGATCACGTCAATGTGGGTTCTGGCCATGTCAATTAGCGTGCGACGAAGCGTTGTCAGGTGCGAAATCGTCTGGCGAGTCTTGTCACGCAGGAACATTCGTATATCCAGGGCAACCTGGTCATTTCGACTTCTGGCCGTATGCAGTTTCTGGGCAACCTTGCCCACTTCCTGGAAAAGCCGGGCCTCGATGTGCATGTGAATATCTTCCAGGGCATGGTCGAATAAAAAATCTCCATGAGCGATCTCCCGCTTGACAACACCGAGCCCTTGAACAAGAGTCGAGGCTTCATCATCTGTTATGATACCCGCTTTTGCCAGGGTTTTGCAGTGGGCGATACTCCCTTCGATGTCATATGGGTACAAGCGTCTGTCGATGTCTATCGAAGACGTGAACCGCTCAACACTTCGACTGGTTTTTTCAGAAAATCTGCCATCCCAGAGTTTTTCGGACATTTCCTTTAACCTTTCACTAAAACAGAGAGTAAATATCCGGGCAGAAGAGACCCGGTACGATTAAACAATATAGGATTTATATTAATAAATCGGTTAATTAAGCTCTAAATCCGAATATCGAAATACGAAACAAATCCAAAAATCGAATGTTCAAAGGATTCAAACATAGTGCTTGAACTTGCATCTCCAAAGTCTTGTTTTGATCATTCGAATTTGGATCATTAGGTATTGCTCTTCGACCTTGCTCAGGGCGGTGAGCCTGTCGAACCGTTTAGGATTTCGAATTTCGTGCTTCGGATTTAAATAGTTATTTCCATAAGCACCTCATCCAGACAATCCACCAACGCATCGATATCGGTCTTTTGGATGATAAGCGGTGGCGCAAACCGCAAGACCGACTCCTGGATACAATTAACCAGAAAACCCTTTTCCAGGCACGCCGTCACCACGCCGTCACCCTTTATCTTCAGTTGCATTCCTATGAGAAGCCCAAACCCCCGGACATCTTCAATAACCGGATGTTTCTCCTGAAGCGATTGCAACTTCTTTTTAAAATAGGAACCCACATGCGCACCATGCGCTACAATATTTTCCGCCTCCATGGTCTTGACGACTGCGAGCGCAGCCGCCGTAACAATCGGCGTCCCACCAAACGTGGTGGCATGTGCCCCGGGGGAAAATGCCGATGCAACCTGTTCTGTAGCAAGTATCGCGCCGATAGGCAGGCCGTTTCCCAGCGCTTTTGCCAGAGACATGACATCAGGCACAATGCCAAAATGCTCATATGCAAACAGCTTTCCGGTCCGCCCCATACCTGTCTGGATTTCATCGAACACCAGCAGTGTTCCGGTATCATCACAAAGTTTTCGAACAGCTTGCAGGTAGGCCGGCGATGGGCACCGAACGCCGCCCTCCCCCTGGACAGGCTCCAGCATGACTGCCGCCGTAGATGAACCCACTTTTTGCTTCAAAGCATCCATATCATCAAACGGCACGAAGTCAAACCCATCCAGTATCGGGTCGAACCCTTTTTTGATTTTATCTTGCCCTGTCGCGGAGAGTGCTGCCATGGTCCGGCCATGAAATGAGTGGGTCATGGAAATAATGCGATATCTTTCTTTTTCACCACGGTCATAGAAATACTTGCGGCACAACTTGATGGCCGCCTCATTGGCCTCCGCGCCACTATTGCAAAAGAAAACACGGTCCGCAAAACTATGACCCGTCAACCAGTCGGCTAGTTCTGTCTGGGGTACCGTGTAATACAAATTTGATACATGCCACAGGGACTCCGCTTGCTTTCGCAATGCCTCTGAAACAACTGGGTGGGCGTGCCCCAAATTGCAAACCGCAATACCGGCAATAAAATCCCTGTAAGAGCGCCCTTCCATATCCCAAACAATACACCCCTTACCCTTTACCAAAACCACGGGAAAACGATTGTAAGTGTGCATCATAACGGCGTCGGCTTTGTGCCGCAGTTCCTGACTTGTCATCTCTTTTTCCACCTCCACGGTAAATACCCGGGCCCAATGAACCCGGTACTGATTAAACCCCAAAAGGGTGACCTTTGGGGCATATTCGGTCGTAACAAATTCTAAATTCTAATATAGATAACCGCATATTAACCCGGTGGTTAAATACTCTACGGTTGTCATTCTCGCGAAGGCGGGAATCCAGAAAGACACTGGATGCCGGATCAAGTCCGGCATGACAAAGCTCAGTTATTTAGTCGCCGAGTTAATAAATAAGATTTTTTATCACGAAAACACGAAAAAGACCATGAGCCGCAAATCCAAAAGAGACATATTTTACAGTTAAGAGACATAGTCTTGCACGGGTCGGAGGCTTACATAGGCAAGGCATCTAAGGGTGGGCATCGACTGAGCTCAGCCGAAGTCAAGGCGTAGTCCTTTACTCCGAACCCTTAGTAACGCAGCATATGAAAGCCTCCAGCTCGTGCAAGCTATTTTCTGGGGTGTGCTTTATCATAGACTTCCATCAACCTGTCGATGCTGACATGGGTATACTTCTGTGTCGTGGACAGACTCTTGTGACCCAACAACTCCTGTACGACCCTCAGATCAGCACCGGCATCTAACATATGCGTGGCAAATGTGTGGCGAAATGCATGCGGTGATACCGGGATGGCTATCCCGCACTCCCGGGTGGTCTTTTCAAGTATGCGGGCAATCGATCGAACCGAAAGACGGGTGTTGAATTTGTTCAAAAAAAGCGGGTCACCCGACACCGCTTCTGCCTGAGATTGTATACCCCGGTCTTTACTTTCAATCTGCTTTCGGTAGGCCTCGATGGAAGAAAGCGCTGTTTTACCGATGGGGACCATTCGTTCGTGCCCGCCTTTGCCCTTTACACGGATTACATGTTCATGAAAATCGATATCCTGAACATCCAGTCCAGCCAATTCCGACACCCGGATACCGGTTGAGTAGAGTGTTTCAAACATGGCGCGATTACGCAGACCCAGCAGTGTATCCGTCTTCACCGAAGCCAGGAGCCTGAACATATCATCAATAGGCAGATACGTAGGAATGGGTTGATCCTGCTTCGGTGTCTGAACCGCATCCGAAGGGTTGACATCAATATACCCGTGATGGACCAGGTAACGGTAAAACGACCTGACAGCGGATAATTTTCGGGCAATTGTCGATTTTTTGCAGTGTTGATGCAAATGCCCGAGATATCCCCTGATGGCAATTCCCGTAACAGCATCGGGGGTCAGGGTGTCTGATTGGGACATGCTTTGCAATGCCTTATCAGAAAGCCCGACACGTTTAATAATGTCCGCAAATTCGAGCAGATCGCTCCGGTAAGAACGGCAGGTGTTCTCGGAATATCCTTTAGCCGTAGAAAGTACCGCAATAAACGATTGAATCAGCTCTTTCATTGATTGATTCGACCTTTTAGGCCACCCGACGCGATTTCTTTTTCAGCCGTGAGATGCGGCGGCGGTAAATGGTTGCCAGTTTTGCATTTTTTTCTTTCAAAGCTGCTTCACGCATTTTTTTGAAGTTTTTTATCCGGCTCTTAACACTCCCTACGGCTGCAGAGATCTTCTTAACAGGTGCATCCTCGATTCCTTTGGCTTCCTTGACAGCCGCCAGCAACTCTGGCTTGTTCATGCCATGAACACCGGTTATCTCCGGCAATTCCAGGGCAACTTCCCGAAGTTCCTTTACGGTCATTTTATCCAGGGGTTTCTTCAAGTTTTCCATTGTTTCTTCAGCCATTCTCTTTTTACTCCTTTCTGAGCTGTTGCTTACATAAAATTTGACGGTCTCGTAAAAAGCCCAACGTCTGCGTTGTGCTGCATTTCGTAATCATTCAACGTACGGTAAGTACGTCTCATGATTACAAAATTTGCACGCCTTGAATTTGAACCTTTTACGAAACCGTCTAATTCGGACTTACGAGTTCATCAAATTAATCTTTTTTTTTTAACGATGTCAATATTTATGATTTCGCAAGAACTCGAAATCATCAAGTTTTTTGTGTTTTGTATTTTGTGTGCGGTTATCCATAAAACTCATGTGATACCACGTACAGAGGTCTGCGGGGGTTCGTTTTAAAGCCGGGCAACTGTCTGAGATCGTTAGGCGCCGTTAGGTCCGCAGCATAAAATAGATAGTTACAAAGATAAACCAGTCTTTAGCAAAAACATATTTACATACGACTGACAGCGGCGGGCCTTATGAACGAGTTTTGGCCGGCTTTAAAACGAATTTCCGCAGACCGCCAAGACAACCCAGCTTGAGGTTTGCGGATAACCGAATTTATTTGTCCAACAACTTGAGAAATGGCCGAAACAAATCAATGGGAATGGGGAAAATAGTGGTGGTATTACTCTCCGTTGACATCTCATTCACGGTCTGAAGGTATCGAAGTTGGATCGCGATTGGATTTTTACCCATGATTTCACTTGCTTCAGCGAGTTTTGCTGCCGCCTGGAATTCACCCTCGGCATTGATGACCTTGGCCCGTCGGTCCCTCTCGGCCTCTGCTTGGCGTGCCATGGCGCGCTGCATCTCCTGGGGCAGATCAATGTGCTTCAGCTCAACCGTTGCCACCTTGATCCCCCAGGGATCCGTGTGGGTGTCCAGAATTTCCTGAAGTTCTGAATTGATTTTGTCCCTATCCGCCAACAGCTCGTCCAGTTCCGCCTGCCCGCAAACACTTCGAATGGTGGTTTGTGCAAGCTGGGACATGGCATAGTTGAAATCTTCTACTTCGATGATGGCCTTGGTGGATTCGATAACCCGAAAATAAATAACGGCATTCACTTTGACGGAAACATTATCTCTCGTGATGACGTCCTGGGGGTCGACATCCATAACTATGAGCCTCAAGCTAACCCTCACCATTTTATCGATTATCGGAATCAGAATTATCAAGCCCGGGCCCTTGGTCTCGATGACACGACCCAATCTGAAAATTACCCCCCGTTCATATTCATTCAGAATCTTTAAGGCGGCCGATAGAAAAAATATAACCAGTATGATGATTGCGATGGTTGTTATCGAAAACATGATAATTCTCCTTTGCGAATAAGATAGATAAAGACTCTTTTTAGCCTTTTAGCTGTTTAGACTGTAGGCTGTTAGGTGCTTATTGCTGATAGCTTTCAGCCATCCTTGAACCCTTGTATGCTGGGAAGCTATGATGCTTGGAGGCTGGGATGCTGCTATCGGCTATAAGCCATCTGCTACCCTCGGACCCTACAAACTTAGTTGCTTTGTTCATTGTGTTCTTTGGGTTTATTGTGTTGTTTAAGGTCGTCGACATAAAGCCTTCAACTCGTTTCCGTTTCATCAACCCAATGAACCCAAGAAACGCAACAAACTCGATGAACCCTATTCCCCTCGAACCCTTTATTAAGTCTTACGCTCGACATCCAGCACCAGGTTGTCAACAGCTACTACGCAAACCTGCGCACCTTCCTCAATGGGTTCTTTGGCCCGTGCATACCATAGTTCCCCATGAATCTGGACTTTTCCCTCCGGGTCAATACGCTTTTTAACGATGCCGGTTTCCCTAACCAAACCGCCTCCTCCGGTTCGCGGACTCGACATCTGGGCTTTAAAAGCCAGGCTTGCCAACGTAACAAAGAAAGCAGAGACGATCAGCAGGATCGGAATCAATACATGCCATGACAGCTGTGACTGGGGACCATTCCCTTTAAACAACATGAGGGAGCCCAAAAGCAGAGACACCACACCGGCAATACTCAACAGCCCGTAGCTGATGACCTTTATTTCCATAATAAAGAAAATAATGGAAAGAAGAATCAACAAGATACCGGCGGTATTCACCGGAAGTGTCTGAAAGGAAAAAAAGGCCAGTATGAGAGCGATGCCCCCAACCACGCCGGGAAAAATCGCACCCGGATGCGACAGTTCAAAGTAGAGCCCGGCCAGTCCAATCATCATGAGAATATAGGCAATGTTTGGATCACTGATAGTTTTTAATATTTTTGTGCGAATACTCTCTTTGAGTCGGGTTCTCATGGCACCCGATAGTCGCAAGTCCCCCTTACCCTCAATACTAAATCCGTCAATCTGTCGAACAAGATCGTCCATGTCTGCTGCGACGATATCGATGATATTCTTTTCAAGGGCCTCATTTTCGGTTACCGACACACTCTCGCGAACAGCCTTCTCTGCCCATTCCGCGTTTCGACCTCTTTTTTCCGCGATGCTTTTCACATAGGCCACCATGTCATTGGTAACTTTTTCCGACATGACCCCTCCGATCTCCTTGCCACCGGTTCCGACCGGGTGTGCCGCACCAATATTGGTGCCCGGTGCCATAGCCGCTATGTCGGCCGCCATGGTTATCATGACGCCTGCCGAAGCCGCTCTGGCACCGCCTGGGGACACAAATACAACAACGGGTGTTTTTGCAGCATATATGGACATGACAATTTCACGCATGGCCTCTGCCAGGCCTCCGGGAGTGTCGAGTTCGATGACCACACACGCGGCGTTTTGGTCATCTGCGCGGGTAATACCACTCGATACAAACTCAGCGATGCCGGGTCCAATCGCGTCGGATACCGGTATAATAATGATCTCGCCGTTGTCGGCGAATGAAATGCCGGCAAACAGCAATACCAGCATCAAGGAAAAGCGAATACAGTGGAATATTTTCATACGGCACTCCTTCCCAACCCGGATAAACCGGAAAAGAAAAAGATCTTTTATTCGGTATTACGGCCTCTTAGAAACGAGTTTTTCGCGGTCGTATAATGATTTTCTGCCGGCCGGTACATTTCCCTTTTTTTGGGTAACAATTCCATTTTTTTTGAAAGTTGAGCGATTGTCGAGGTTGCTGTAGCTACAAGGAAGATGCTGTCCCGCTATAGTGGACTATGCGGTATGGCATCTGACGCCGTAGATGCAGTAAGATCGGCAATCCCAGTTGCGGTTCATCAAAGACCAAGGCGCTTCATGAGCTGCTGCATGTCATTCCAGACATCGCGCTTACTTCCGGGATTCCGCAATAGATAGGCAGGATGATAGGTCGGCATAACAGGAATCCCTTGATACTCATGAAACTGCCCTCTGAGTCTGGAAATCGGTTTTTCTGCCTGAAGAAGCGTCTGTGCTGCAAACTTCCCAAGGGCGCATATAAATTCAGGCTTGATGGCTCTGATTTGGCGTTCTAAGAACGGCACACATGTCGAGATCTCTTCCGGTTTGGGATTTCGATTGTTAGGCGGACGGCATTTGACGATATTGCAGATATAAATATCTTCCCGGGAAAGATGCATCGCTTCCAGAATCCGGTTTAAAAGCTTGCCTGCTGCTCCTACAAAGGGTTTACCCTGTTTGTCCTCTTCATACCCGGGCCCCTCTCCCACGAACACGAGTCTGGCCTGCTCGCACCCGGCACCAAACACAATCTGTGTCCGTTTGCTCGAAAGCCCACAGCGCCGGCAATCTTTCAATTCTCTCCGGATGTCGTTCAATGACTCCGGCCGATCCAAGCCATGGTCACCCCAGTTGTGTACCATATCATGATGGGAAGCATCGCATTCGAATCCCCGGCATCCGGCATCGGCCATAAACTGAAGGGTGTTGCCGACATCGTTGAGTACGGAAGCCACGGCATGATCTTTTCTCTCTTTGTTTAACTTAGTGTTTTCGGCAGCCACTTGCCCTCCTGACGGTAACGCACAATCTGGCAGATGTCGACTCTTGAGAAGTTTACTCTTACTCGTATTTCGATATTCATCTTTTTATAGGGGTTGTCATAAATATGTTCCCTAGGAGCCCCTCAGCTCCAGGGGATTCCATATTTTTTTCAAAAGGACATATCATGATCAATCTGCATCACTAGCGTAGTGCCCTGCCGGATCGATGATGTTTCCAAGGCCTCATTTTAATACCATTCGGCCGTATTTCATCATCAATCCGGTGGGCACAAGATATGGCTTCGTTTGATATGTCCTTTTGAAAAAAATATGGAATCCCCTTT
>QMMS01000173.1 GCA_003647375.1 Deltaproteobacteria bacterium | reverse complement strand
GTAATATTTTGTCTGAGGTCATAGTGTTTGGTGTTTGGTGTTTTGTGTTTGGTTTTTTGTGTTTGGTGTTTGGTGCTTGGTGTTTTGTGTTTTGTGTTTGGTGTTTGGTAACCAGCTACGGGCCAATAGCCACAAGCCACATGTGTTTACCCGTGGTATTTGTAATATGCAGCGCACGTACCCTCGCTTGACACCATGCAGGGGCCCACAGGATCCATGGGCGTACAGCGCGTTTTGTACAGCGGGCATTCGAATGGCTTTTTAATGCCGGTGAGAATGTCCCCGCAGGCACATCCTTTGGGGTCCTCGGATTCAGGAACGTCAATGGAAAATTGCTTTTCCGCATCAAACGCCCCAAGGCCTGGGCTGATTTTCAGGCCGCTTTCGGGAATAACCCCGATGCCGCGCCAGGCAACATCCCTTATCTCGAAGGAATCCTGCATCAATCTCGCGGCTGTCGGGTTCCCTTTGTCTGTTACGGCCCTGCCATAAGCATTGGCCAGTTCCGGTGATGCTGTTTCGATTTGCAACACCAGCAAATAGATAGCCTGAAGAATATCCGCCGGCTCGAAACCTGCGATGACACAGGGTGTTTGAAATCGATCAAAAAAAGGTTTATATGCGTCTCGGCCGATAATCACCGAAACATGGCCGGGTAGAATAAAGCCGTCAACCTGGACATTTTCCATGGACATCAAGGCTTCAAGTGCCAACGGAACCGTTTTATGGGCCGAGAACACACTAAAGTTGTTTAAATTCATCTGTTTGGCTGTCTGGATGGCGGCAGCAATGGTGGGTGCCGTGGTCTCAAATCCAACCCCCAGGAAAACAACCTTTTTTTCAGGATGCTTTACGGCAAGCTCAATGGCATCCATGGTGGAATAGACCACCCGGATATCACACCCCTCTGCCTTTTCCTTCTGAAGAGATGTCTCGGTACCCGGAACGCGCATGAGGTCCCCAAAAGTCGTGAGGATCACATCCTCAAGCCGGGCCAGGGCGATAAAAGCATCGATCTCCTTCTGGTCGGTAACGCATACCGGGCATCCCGGCCCCGAGAGAAGGGAAATGGTGTCAGGCAGCAGGGATCGGATGCCGCTTCTGAATATGGAAACAGTATGGGTCCCGCACACCTCCATCAGGCGGATCTTTCGAGAGCTTCTGGACCGAATCTTTTCCACAAGACGCCGGGAAATATCCGCATCCCGGTATTCTTCCATGTATTTTATTGTCATGTCTCTGCTCCGGGAATAAACTCGTTACACGATTTTATTTGACGCGACGTTGTCGCTAATTAATCAATGTCATGAACTTAAGGTGAATCCCAGTTTCTAATAACGTAGCGCAGGTCTTTAGACCTGCAAAAAAGGTGTACTGGCAGAGCTGAAGCTCTGCGCTACATCATTAAGTTAACAGCATTGGCTAATTAATCACGAAAAAAGGAAAGCACGAAATAAAATCGTTGGCTCTTCTTTAAAAAGCGCGGCGCTATTAATCTTTTTCAAATATAGTCGGTCTGCTCTTTGCTATAATACTATTAAACGAGCCTAACTCCAACATGAAGATAACGCAATAGGCCGATGGGTGATCCCTGTGCGATCATGAAACTGTCTGAGGTCTTTAGTGACTGTTATGCCGAACAGTTTGACACTTATCAAAAAATCTCAAATTCGACCGTTTTGATATAAAACGTATTTAAATTTTGGCCCTGTTCGGCATTACAGACACTTTAGAACGAGTTTTTCACGGTCGCACAGGGATTATCCATCGGCCGGAATATACACCTACTTTTTGGCTATCGTTCCAAAACCGCTCAGGCAAATAACCTCATCCGGTGCGCCGGGCGATCGCATCGGCAATCACTGCCTGCCCCAGGGCGATGCCTCCATCGTTGGCCGGTACCTTCTCATGGGTCAACACATGAAAGCCTTTGTCATGCAGACACTTCGAAAGCCCCGAAAGAAGAATGGCATTTTGAAAACAACCGCCACTGAGGGCTACGTGCGAAATACCGGTCTCCTTTCTGATGACCACGCACAGATCCGCGAACATCGCCATGAGCGTGGCATGAAACTTTCCACTGACAACCGAAGGTGTGACACCTTTTTCAATATCCATGACAACACCGGTGGTGATAGGGCGCGGATCGATCTGTATCGTATCTTCTGATGACCACGCATATTCGTAGAGATCACCGGACGACGCCTCCGCCACCATCTCGAGCTCCATGGCGGCCTGCCCCTCGAAAGCCACATGGCTCCGTATGCCGACCATGGCGGCAATGCCATCGAAAAAACGCCCGAGACTGGATGTTCCTGGAGAATTAAAATCTTTTTCGATCATCTCGACAAGAATATTAAGCTTGCTTTGATTCAGTTTCCCGAGAAAGGGCAGACGACGATTAAAGAAATCTTTTCCGTATGCCCCGTAAAGATAACTGACAGCCATTCTCCAGGGTTCTTTTATGGCCGCAGCACCCCCGGGCATGGGAGTATGGGCGAGATGTGCCGCTCTCTCGAACCTGTCGAGACGGGCAATCAAAACCTCCCCCCCCCAGATGGTGCCATCGCTTCCATACCCGGTTCCATCAAAAGAGAGGCCGATGACCGGCTCCTCAACATGGTTTTCGGCCATGCAGCTTACGATATGCGCATGGTGATGCTGAACCTCGATTCGCATCATCCGGTTCTGTTCCATGGCATACCGGGTACTCAGATAGTCCGGGTGCATGTCGTGGGCAATAATTTCCGGTTCAATGGACAATATCCGTTTCAGGTGAGCGATGGTCATCTCGAAAAATTCATAGGTTGCCAGGTTTTCAAGATCGCCGATATGCTGGCTCAAAAAAGCATGCTCCCCTCTGGTAAGACAAACCGTATTTTTAAGCTCCGCACCACATGCTATAATCGGTTTCAAACGGCTCTTCAAAAAAATGGGGGCCGGGACATAGCCCCTGGAGCGTCTTAAAAATCGCTGCTTGTTGTCCACGATTCTGACAACCGAATCATCACTCCGAAGATAGATGTCCCGATCGTGTACCAGAAAGTAGTCGGCAATATCCCGGAGACGATCAAAGGCGTCTGTATTGTTAATGGCAATCGGCTCTTCGCTCAAATTCCCGCTGGTCATGACGAGGGCTGTAAAATGGTCTTTCACCAGCAGATAATGAAGAGGGGTATAAGGCAGCATGACCCCCACGGTGCGATTTTTCGGAGAAACGCCCCTGGCCAAGGCATAATCATTCTTTTTCTCCAGCAGTACGATGGGACGCTGCCGGGATTGCAGCAAGACTTCATTTTCCTGACCAAGCAGTGCAAATTGTCGGACGATCTCAATATCCCCGGACATCACGGCCAGGGGTTTTTCTTCCCGATGTTTGCGCTGCCTCAGCGTTTCCACCGCTGTTTCGTTTTCTGCATCTACCACCAGGTGAAAACCGCCCAACCCTTTCACGGCAACAACATGCCCGGCCTTTAAGAGGGAAATGGTCGTTTCTATGGGATTCCTGGTTTCAATCCGTTTTTTCTCACGATCATGGAGAACCACTTGCGGCCCGCAGACGGGGCAGGCATTGGGCTGGGCATGAAATCGACGGTTGAATGGATCGTCGTATTCTGCCTGACACTCCGGGCACATGCGGAAATGTCGCATGGAGGTCTTGGGGCGGTCATAGGGGATATCATCGATGATGGTGTATCGCGGGCCACAGTTGGTGCAGTTTATAAACGGATAACCATATCGTCGATCACCAGGATCGAAAAGCTCATTTTTACAGTCATTACAAATGGAGACGTCAGGTGATATCATCGTAAGTCGTTGCGGCTCTTCTCGACTTTGGCAGATGGAAAAATCGCTATAGCCCGTTGGAGCCAGGGGCTCGGTATCCACACGGGTAATGTGGGCCAGAGGGGGGCTTTGGGTGGTCAGGCGTTGTAAAAAAGATTCGATACCATCAAGAGGGCCTTCGAGGAAGATGGTAACACCATTGGAGGTATTGGCCACCTGGCCTTTCAGGTTCAGTGCTGTTGCCAGTTGATAGACAAAAGGTCTGAAGCCGACGCCCTGAACAATTCCCCTGACGCTGAGCCTTCTTGCTTCTTTGGCCGAACGCTCCTTTTGCATGTTATGAAGACTCGATATTATCTTCGGTGCTCCTATCAAAAAAAGAAGCTGCTTCTTTCAATATTCTCAATGATTCCATGGCGTCCACTTCATCGATTTTATGGAGAGCAAACCCCGCATGAACGATCACGTAGTCTCCCACGACGGCATCCTCCACAAGCAGGAGGCTCGTTTTTCTCTGAACGCCATCCACATCGATGGTTGCCATACCCTTTTCAATTTTGACGATTTTAGATGGGATTGCGAGACACATACTTCTCTTTCCTTTTATGGTAGGGGGTATCGAGTCGATCCAGTTCGGACAGAACCATATCGATCATGGGCATAACTTTGGCCGCTGTGACAGGTGTCAACTCGATACTGAGGGTCTCGATATCGAATGGCTCCACACCGACAATTACGGTCTCGGGAACCTTGTCGAGAGCCTGGCACAAGGTCAGGGCTTCCAGAAAATCGACCTGGTGAATCGAGTTTTTAGCCCGGATACGTTCCGGTATCTGGTCACCGGACAACCGGTACACGTCCCCCGGGTTGCCTTTGTTACGGATGACATCCACGACAATCAGCTGGTCGGCCAGTGAGAGGACCCCCAACAGGTTGACACCTAAAACGCCGCCGTCCACAACCGAAACATTCTCCGGGAATGTATATGTTTCTTCAAGCTTTTCAATGACCCGAACGCCGAAACCTTCATCTGAAAACAGAATACAGCCGACACCCAGAATCATAATATGCGGTGAATTCAAGTCAGATCCTTCTTACCCGTTCGTGTTGTTATACTGCCTCACCATACCACACCTCGTCAAAATGAGATACGCAGAATTGGGTTCACGCGACAGATCTGGTGTGTGCTTTATCCGGTAGGCAGTGATTCGAGGAAATATTCCGGCTTCCCCTGAACGGGGGCGCCGGAAAGATGATCTCACCTTGTTGAGCGTTTCAAATTTTAAGAATATGGGATTTAGAAATAATTTCAAAGGATTTGATTCATTTGAATTCTTAATATTTGAAACCCGTTGGGATTGCCGATCTTACCGCATCTATGGCGTCAGATGCTATACCGCATAGTGCACTATTTGGTCTTCGCTCTTCGAGCTACGCCCCAACAAGAGCGGAACAGCATCCTCCTTATAGCTACGGCAACCTCGACAATCGCTCAACAAGGTCTCAATTATAATACCTTGACGTCATACACCTGGTTTGACTCAGGATCGATCACATGCACACCGCAGGCGATACAGGGGTCAAAGGAGTGTACGGTTCTCAATACCTCGAGTGGTCGTGCCGGGTCTGCTATGGGTGTTCCAATGAGTGCTTCCTCCACAGGTCCCAATTTACCCTTTTCGTCCCGGGGACCAAGGTTCCATGTGGACGGCACCACATACTGGTAGTTCTTGATCTTCTTGTTTTCGATCTCAATCCAGTGTCCCAAAGATCCCCTGGGGACATCGTTGAGCCCGACGCCGCGACCGGAGTCCGGCATTTCCCACGGCTGGTAGGTCTTGGTATCGCCCGCTTTCAGATTTTCCACCAGTTCCATGACCCAGCCCGGCATGGCCTGGCCGATGGCGACCGTTTCAAGACCTCTGGCTGCCGTTCTACCCAGGGTGGAAAAGAGCGCCTGGACAGGCACGCCCAGTTTCTGCAGAGTGCTGTCCACGAGCGCCTTGATCTCTTTCTTGCCAGCTCCATATGCCACAAGAACCCTTGCCAGAGGACCGACTTCACAGGGCTCCCCTTCATATCTCGGGGCCTTGGACCATGAATACTTACCACCACCGGGTCGATATTTCGGATCTTCCTGCAGGGGTTTTGTTTCACCCTCATAGGGATGCTTGGGGGAACCTTCTTCATACCATGCACGGGCAACATGCTCGGTCACCTTTTTCTCGGCAGCCATCTTCATGCCGCCCAGGTTACGATTCATGATGACACCCCTGGGCATGAACAGGCTTTCCGGCTCGTTGTCATCCGCAGGAAATTCACCCCAGGCCATGAAGTTGGCACAGCCACCAATGGCGCCCCAGTCCTTGTAGAAAGAGGCCACGGCCAGAAGATCCGGAATATAGACATTTTCGACAAAGGACTGCACTTCCTTAGTGATATACAAAAATTCCGCGATCCGGTCGGGTGTCAGGTCTTTGACAGAGGTTACGCCTCCCACCACGAGAGACTGCAGATGGGGATTCTTGGCGCCGAAAATAGCGTGCATCCTGGCTGCTTTAGCCTGGAGCCGCAGTGCTTCGATATAATGCGCCGCAGCCATCAGGTTGGCTTCAGGCGGCAGAACATAAGCAGGATGACCCCAGTATGCATTGGTAAAAGGTCCCAGCTGGCCACTATCGACAAATGTCTGCAGTCTCTGCTGGACATTTCTGAAATAATTGGCTCCGCCCCATGGGGCGTTGCTGACATTGTCGGATAGTGTCGCTGTGGCTTTTGGATCGGCTTTCAGGGCCGATACGATATCGACCCAGTCCAGTGCATGCAGATGATAGAAATGAACAATATGATCATGCTGAAATTGTGCACCATGCAATAGATTCCTGATAATTCGTGCATTATTCGGTATCTTTACGCCAACGGCGTCTTCGACTGCCCTCACCGAGGACAAGGCATGTGTGTACGTTCAGACCCCGCACGAACGTTGAACAAAATGATGAGCATCTCTTGGGTCCCGTCCCTGGAGAATCAATTCGATGCCCCTGAACATCTGGCCGGAGCTCCAGGCGTTTTTGACCTTACCACCCTCAACCTCAACTTCGATACGAAGGTGGCCCTCTATTCTTGTAATCGGATCTATCGTTATTCTCTTGCCCATATGTTTCCTCCCTCTATCTTAAAAGGATAATTTGCATCATTCACGTTCGATTACATTTCCTCATAAAACGGGCTCATGGTGTCCCAGAAATCCGGTTCACTGCATCCGAGGCAGGGATGACCGGCTTCGATGGGCCAACTCGTACCATCGTTGAACTTGACGATGGGACAGTTGTTGTAGGTCTCGGGTCCTCTGCAGCCCATTTTGTACAGACAGTAGCCCATGGCCGCCTCTTCCGATCCAAATTCTTCAACAAACTCATCATTTTCAAAATGTGATCTTCTGGGGCATTGATCATGGATGGTCTTTCCATAGGCAAAGAGAGGCCGGCCAAGATCGTCCAGCGCAGGCAGCTTGCCCAGCAGGAGATAATTCACAACCGTTCCAACAAAGCTAATCGGGTTGGGTGGACATCCGGGGATATTCAGGGTTTTTATTCCGAGGGCAGCGCCGACACCTTTATATCCGCCCGGGTTCGGTTTGGCTGCCTGCACACCGCCATAAGCGGCACAGGTCCCCATTGCTATCGTTGCGGCAGCCTTGGGCAGGATGTCCTTGGCAATCTCCAGGAATGTCCTTCCGGCCACTTTTCCATAACCGCCATTGAATTTGGTTGCGATCGCGCCTTCAACGACGCAGATGAATTTACCTTCATACTTCTTCACCGCAGCATGAAGTGCCTCTTCAGCCTGGTGCCCTGCTGCCGCCATGATGGTCTCATGATACTCAATAGAGAGTATCTCGAGGACAAGTTCATCGACAAACGGATACATGGACCGCAAAAGGGCTTCGGAACATCCTGTACATTCTGCAAAATGGAGCCACACCACAGGAGGGCGCTGGGAGGGCGCAGCAAAGACATCCGCAACCTTGGGAACAAAAGATGATGAAAGTCCCATACTCGCGGTCAGGAATGTACAGTACTTCATGAAGTCTCTCCTTGAGACCCCCTTTTTCTCCAATCTCTCGTAAAACTCTCTCTTTTCCTTTTCCATTGGCACCTCCTGATGCTTTTGATGTTAAATTTTCTGAGACGTTCTTCGGGAAATCTGGTTCATTACGGCAGGTAACCTGGATCTTTACGGCAATTTGGAACGTGTGTCAAGGCAAAATCTACCTTTGATATCAGGCATGGCACCGGTCTGCAGCGCTCCCGGGTGAGGTATTATAGCAGAACCTAAGATGAGCGTTTCAAATTTTAAGAATATGGGATTTATAAATAATCTCAAAGGATTTGATTCATTTGAATTCTCAAAATTGGAAACCCGCTGGGATTGCCGATCTTGCCGCATCTACGGCGTCAGATGCCATACCGCATAGTTCACTATAGCGGAACAGCATCTTCCTTGTAGATACGGCAACCTCGACAATCGCTCAATTTAGGCAGAAATCTACTTCACTACAGAAAGCAACTGGAAGGCGGTGTTTGTATATACCCCAGCGTTGCAAAAGCCTGAGGGCTTCAGAGTCAAGGCGTCTAAGGGTGAAGTCGTAGTATTTTACTTCGAACCCGGAGTAATAGCGTGTTATTTTGAGGAGTTAAATCATGGCGTCCAACGCCGATATCGCGGAAAAAAGCCATTTGCGGATGGGCAATAGCTATACATCATCCGCTGTATCAGCAGACTCATCATCGTCTACCTTCAAAGAAGATTTCAAGTCCTTGATCAGCTTTTTGTCTTCATAAACATCATCGATTTCATCTTCCAGAAGATTGTCAATATCCTCTTCGTCGGCATCGATAACAGCTTCCGGTTCTTCAATCATTACCTCTTTTTCAAAAAGCTCCTTGTCGTCAAACATGATTTCGATGGATTGATCATCCCCGGCATCATAGAGCGACACCACCGCTGCTGCAATCTTACTGGCAATAGCGCTGGGTGGATACATGTTGCGTGTACGCAATACCTTGATGAGGACAGCCGTACCGTTTTGGATAGCGGATGTAACCCGGGCATCATCATACGATTCTTCACAAAGGAGTGACAGAATTTCCTTGTCGAGTTCTGCATACTCCTTGATGATGAGTCTTTTGTTATCGGTATCCTTGTGTATGGTATATTTTTGCTTCATTCCCTTTCCCCTTTTGAAGTTGTGTTTGATCCCTTGGGTTGTAAAAACCTGACTCATCACAAGCGATTCAGGGCCAACGAACCCCGGAAATCATAAATCGAATGGCATGTCAATATCCAAATAAAATATTGACCCGGATTTTTCAAAATGGTATCGATGCGATTCACATTGGGAGGGATGGCCGAGTGGTTGAAGGCGGCGGTCTTGAAAACCGTTGAGCGAAAGCTCCGTGGGTTCGAATCCTACTCCCTCCGCCAAGAAATTCAATGGGATTGAATTTCACTTGTGGCTTGTAGCCGCTAGCTTATAGCATAAATATGCATTACAGACAAAGGCAGTTAGTTTTTAATGAAATTCCGTTTTAAAGAATTCAGGGTCTACCAGGAAATTCGCTGGAACTGAATTTCACTTTTAGCTGATAGCAAGTGGCTGGTAGCTGATGGTTGCGTGCGAGACAACATGAAATTTCGTTTTAAAGAATTCAGGGTCTACCAGGAAATTCGCTGGAACTGAATTTCACTTTTAGCTGATAGCAAGT